>NZ_JBMOXA010000004.1:0-284011 GCF_049316285.1 Variovorax sp. HJSM1_2
TGGGGCGAGTTGCTGCTGCGTTGCCGCAACCTGTCGCGCCAATGCCAGAGCCTGATTGCGCTACCGACACCGGTTCAGCCCGATGCCGGATTGACCGATGTGCGGGTGCGCATGGTCTACCGCGCCATGGCGTTCTGCCATGCCCTGCGCCAGCAACTGCGCGACGTGCCAGACCGGGGTGAGTTGCCGGCCCTGTTGCAGCCCGCTGAGTGGCAAGGCCTGAGTGGCAAACACAGCAAGACCGAGGCGCTGATGCGCCACATGGGCGGCGACCTGCAGCAGTGTTTACGAGCCCGGCAGATCGACGGCCCGCTGGCCGCCAACATCGACAACACACTCAGCGCCATGGTGGCGGCTGCGGCCTCGTGTGAGCGCATCAAACATTCGCCGCTGCCGTTCTCATATACGCTGCTGCTGCACCGCACGGCCTATATGTATTGTTTTCTGCTGCCGTTTGGTTTGGTCGACACCATAGGCTTCATGACGCCGTTTGTCGTCGGCATCGTGGCCTATACCTTCTTCGGGCTGGATGCCTTGGGCGACGAGATCGAAGAACCGTTTGGCTTGTCACCCAATGATTTGCCGCTCGATGCGATCTGCCGCACGGTTGAAATCAACCTGCGCGAATCGCTAGGCGAAACCGGCTTGCCAGCGCCGCTGCAGCCGGTGGACTACTGCCTGCTGTAAATCGCGATCACAAAACCCCGGCCAGCGCCGCAAACGACCGCAGCAAACCCTGGGCATGCGGCGTGGGCCCCAATGCGGCCAGCATCGCTGGCACATCGCGCCCGTGTGCGGCATGCACGTCGGCCCGGCGCTGGATACACGCGGCCATCAAGGGGGCGGTGAACTCGGGGTGGAACTGCAGCGACATGGCCTTGGGGCCATAACGCAGAATCTGGTGCGCATCGTGGGCGGAGCGCCCCAACACCGTGGCGCCGGGCGGCGGCACCAGCACACTTTGGTCATGGCTTAGAAACGCTTCGAAGCTGGCCGGCAGATGGCCAAAGAACGCATCCTCCTTGGCGGCTGGCGCAAGGGTGATGGGCAAACGCCCGACCTCGCTGCCGCGCGGGTGGTAGTCCACCGTACCGCCCAGCGCATGCGCCATCAGCTGGTGGCCGTAACACACACCGAGCAAGGGCCGCTGCGCCGCCACCCGCTGGCGAATCCAGGCCGCCGTGCGCTCGCTCCAATCTTCCTTGTCCGTCACCATGGACCACGAACCGGTGATGATGGCGCCAGCGAACTGCTGCACATCGGGCAGGGCTTCACCATCCGATGGGCACACCACTTCGCTGCGCACGCCGAGCGCATCCAGTATGGGGCGAAACCAGGCCGGTTGATCACCAAAGCCCTGGCGAATGTCCTCCGGAGGGCGCGTCATCTGCACGATCAGCATGGTGGACTGCGTATTCAACATTTATTCTTCCTCGTCTTCTTCAGCATCGGCAGGGTCGGTGCCTTCGTCTTCTTCGCTGCTCTGCAGCCGTTTGTCCAGGCGCTCCCTTAGCAACTGCGATTCGGCCAGCCACTGCGGCACCGGCACTGGCGCGACCACGCGCCAGCCGGGCGGGTACAACCTGGCGAGGTACGGTTCGCCCTGGTTGTCTTTGCCTATGAACCACGCCGTCACGGCGGCACCGACCAGCAGCAAACCGACTATCACGCTGCGCTGCAGCCATTGGCGCCGTGGCGGTACGATCACCCACCATTGCAAAAGCAAGCCCAATGCCAGCGCCCACCAATCCACCAACGGTGCCAGGCGCGCCAGCAGCACCCAAGAGAACGCAAATGCCGCGGCCGACATCAAGCCCGAGAGCAAGGTCGATGCCACGGACACCCCGAGCACGATGCGTACATGGCGCCAGAAATGGGCATGCCCGGCGAACAGCTTGCTCACCAAGGCGGCGGCACCCGCCCAGACCAAGGCAAAGCCCAGCAAAACAGCCAGCATCTTCGCGGCACTCACGCCAAACCGGCTGAGTTCGGCATTGTCCAGCCAGGTGCCCCACACAGCTTGCGCCATGTAGGCCAGCAACAGCATGGCCGTGAGCGCCAGACTGCGCCAGCGAAAACGTGCCAGCAACTGCTCGGGGGCGAGCGCCGCATCGGCCAAACGCAAGCGCAGCCGCAGCCGGCCCAGCACCAGGTCGTCCGCGCCGGACCAGGCGAAGCGGCTGCCACGCGCATGCTGCTGATGGCCGTGCCGCACACCGTTGAGGGTCTCCAGCACATACACGACCAGCGGCGCCTCGTCGCCAGCACCGGCCGCATCACCCGGTGCTGCCGGTGTGTCTATGCGCAAGTGCTCAGCGGCGACGTGCACATCACTCAACACCAGATCGGCCGTCAGCGCCCGGCCCACCGTCACCGGCCAATGCCGCACAGGCTGGCTCTGCAGCAGAGCGCCGCTGCGGTCGTACACGTCCAGCATGGCCAGCACAGCGTTGGCGGGCACGGCGCCGGCCAAATACATTCCGTCGTTGGCGCTCATGGTGCAGCTTCCCACTGGAAAGCTTGCACATAACGCTCGGCCAGCTTCAAGGCGTTGTCGAAATCCACACCATAGGCATCCAGCCGACCGCGCACCCCCTGCGTGGGCCGGTTGAGCGATGTGACCACCACCGACATGTCGTACAAACCGCGCAATTGCCGGTAAGCACGCACACACATCACGGCACGCATTGCCATGCCGCCACGGTCTACATCACGCTCCGTACATTCGGATGGCGTGCCCTGCGCATTCGAGCGGCTGACAAATTGCTCACTTTGAAAGTGCTTGCCATACAGGCTGGCAAAACGCATGGCGCCCAACTTGGGCGCGTCGTAGGCAACATGGCGCATGCGGATAAAGCCCGTGGTCAGCTTGCCGGCAAACAATTGGCTGTCCAACTGGCAGTTGGTCGACTCCAGCGCATAAGACTTCATGTCGGCATCACGCGCCCGACCCCAGCAGCGCGCCAGACCGTCGTCCGGCACCGGCACTTGATAGCCTTGAAAGCTCTGCACCTTGAACGGCGTGTCGAGAAAACGTTGTGTCAAGGTCTGCTGGTGCAGCAGCAACTGGCGCGTCACCTCGCCCTGGGCGCTGGCCGTGATGGCCTTGGCCTCAGCCCCGCGCAGCGTCAACGCCTGCGCAAACTCCGCTGGCACCAGAAAGCTGAGCAACTCGCCGTCCAGCCGCTTGGACACATTGACGCCGATCACCTGACCGGCCTCGTCCAGCACCGGCCCGCCACTCATGCCGGGATTGATGGCGCCGCCGAAGAAGATGCGCGGGTAGAAGCTGCGCTGCACCATGCCGTTGTAGGTGCCCTCGGTCACCGCAAAGCCGATGTCCAGCGGGTTGCCCAGCGAATACAGGCGCTCACCACGCGCCAATACGCGCTGCGGGCTGCGAAACGCCAGCGCGGGCAGTTTGTCGGCGGCCGGGGTCTTTACTCGCAGCAAGGCCAGGTCGTGCAACACGTCAAAGGCCAGCAGCTCCACATCGCCCTGCTTGCCGTCCACCGGCACATACACACCACGGTAACGCTCGGGCTCCAGCGCCAATTGGCTGGCAACGTGAAAGTTGGTGATGATCAGCCCGCTGGCCGATACAAAAAAACCCGAACCCACACTGGACTGCGCGTTGGTGTTGCGCACCAAGGTGCGGATCTGCACCAGTTTTTCACGCGCGTTCTCGTACGCGCGCTGTGCATCCCGCGACACCGGCTCGCCCCCCGGGGCCTGCAAGGCCTGTGGCTCGGAGGTTTGGGCAGGCGCTGCGCAAGGCAGCAACACGGCCACCACAAGACCCAGCCGCCACAGGAGGTATTTCACGAGTTTCATGGTTTGATTCTAGGAGTCCACCGTGGCGTGAAAAGCATCATGCAGCTTTGGCGTGAAGCTATTTATGGTGACAGCCCGGGACTCAACATCAAAGCAACACGCACTGTGGGCCCCGCGCTGCCCGGCATGCTGCCGCTCGGCAACCCACCTCTGGAGCCCTCATGTTGAAAAATACTCTAGGCAAAACCCTGGCACTCGCCACCATGCTGTACGCCAGCGCCTGCTTCGCAGCGGTCGATGTCAACAAAGCCAGCGTGGCCGAACTCGACGGCCTCAAGGGCATAGGCCCGGCCGTCTCCGGCCGCATTCTGGACGAGCGTAAAAAGGGCGAATTCAAGGACTGGGACGATTTCATCAGCCGCGTCAAAGGCGTAGGCCCCAGCAGCGCCGCCAAGTTCTCCAGCGAAGGGCTAACGGTCAACGGTGCGGCATTCAAGGGCAGCAAGCCACCCCAGGACAGCGCCAAGGGCGAAATGCAGAAGACCGACCCAAAGGACACCAAGGCGAGCAAAAGCACGCGCAGTGCGGCAGCCGACAAGAAGTGATGCGCGCACACGTAGTCGATGGCGGTGTCTGCCGCGTGCACGCCGAGGAAGATTTTTCAACGTTGCATTAACACCGCCGCATCGCTTCGCCTACCGGGCATTTCAGGCATATCCGGCAAAGCGATCCCCATGCATGCTCACCACTTCCATCTTCTCTTTAAAGGAATTTTCTGATGTTTGAAACCTCCATCGCCGGCAGCCTGCCCAAGCCCGCCTGGCTGGCTGAAACCAACAAGCTCTGGCCGCAGTGGCGGGCTGAAGGCGATGCGCTTCTCCAGGCCAAGGCCGATGCGACCCTGCTGTGGATCAAGGCCCAGGAAGACGCAGGCCTGGACATCGTGTGCGACGGCGAGCAATCGCGCCAGCATTTCGTGCACGGCTTCCTCGAGCAGGTGGAGGGCATAGACTTCGAGCACAAGGTGAAGATGGGCATACGCGACAACCGCTACGACGCCATGGTGCCGCAGGTGGTCTCGGCCCTGCGCCTGAAGGGCCGCGTACATGCCTTCGAGGCACAACTGGCGCGCGCCCACACCAAGAAAAAACTGAAGTTCACCCTGCCCGGCCCCATGACCATAGTCGACACCGTGGCCGACCGCTTCTACGGCGACAAGGTCAAGATGGCCTTCGCCTTCGCCGAGTTGCTGAATCAGGAGGCGCTGGCGCTGCAGGCCGACGGGGTAGACATCATCCAGTTCGACGAGCCCGCCTTTAATGTCTACATGAAAGATGCCGCCGACTGGGGCGTGCAAGCGCTGGAGCGCGCGGCGCAGGGCCTGAGCTGTACAACGGCGGTACACATCTGCTACGGCTACGGCATCAAGGCCAATACCGACTGGAAGAGCACCCTGGGCGACGAATGGCGCCAATACGAAACGGTATTCCCGGCGCTGGCCAAGAGCCGCATCGACCAGGTGAGCCTGGAATGCATCCACTCCCATGTGCCACCCGACCTGATGAAACTACTGGCCGGCAAGGACGTGATGGTCGGTGTGATCGATGTGGCCAGCGACGTGGTCGAGACCTCCGAGGAAGTGGCCGACACCATAGGCCGGGCGCTGCAGTTTGTCCCCAAGGAACGGCTGTTCCCGTGCACAAATTGTGGCCTGGCACCGATGTCGCGCGATGTGGCCTGGCGCAAGCTGGAAGCGCTGGCCGCAGGCACGAAGTTAGCCAAGGAGCGTTTGGCCACGGCGTGACGCCCATCCGGTCGCCACGCCTGGCCATCCTCGCTTTGAGTCGAACTTAGCGGCACTTACCCGCGTTTAGCCGCGGGTCCATAACCACCACCACCCGGCGTGTGGATCTCGAAGATGTCGCCCGGCTGCATTTCTGCCTGGCCGATGTGTGCCAGCTCTTCCACACGGCCATCGACGCGCACCACGCGGTTGATACCCACGGCTCCGGCCTCACCGCCGGCCAGGCCAAACGCGCCACGCAGCCGTGCGTTGGACAAGATGCTGGCCGTCATAGGCTCCAGGAAGCGCACGCGGCGGATTCCGCCGTGGCCGCCGGTCCATTCACCCTTGCCGCCCGAATCCTTGCGTATGGCGTAGCTCTCCAGGCGCACGGGGTAGCGGAACTCCAGCACTTCGGGGTCGGTCATGCGTGAGTTGGTCATGTGGGTTTGCACCACACTCGTGCCATTGAAGCCGCCCACCACCTGGCCTTGGGCGTCGAACACCGGGCCCGCACCGCTGCCACCCGAAATGGTTTCGTAGTACTGGTACTTGGCGCTGCCAAAGGTGAAGTTGTTCACCGTGCACTGGCTCGCCGCCATCACACCCAGGGCGCCGAGCAGCGCGTTGGTGATGCAGGTCGAGGTCTCCACGTTGCCCGCCACCACCGAGGCCGGCGGCGCAGGGTTGAGCATGGAGCCTTCGGGAATGATCACACGCAAAGGCTTCAGGCAACCCGCATTGAGCGGAATGTTGTCGTTCACCAGTGTGCGGAACACATACAACACCGCCGCCATACACACGGCCGTGGGCGCGTTGAAGTTGTTGGTTTGCTGCGCTGAGGTGCCGGTGAAATCGATCTCGGCGCTGCGGTTGGCCGCATCAACACGGATCGCCACCTGGATCTGCGCACCGTTGTCCAGCGGCAGCGTGAAGTTGCCGTCTTTCAACAAAGTGATGGCGCGGCGCACCGACTCTTCGGCGTTGTCCTGCACGTGGTTCATGTAGGCACGCACCACGTCCAGGCCAAACTGATCGACCATCTTGCGCAGCTCTTGCACGCCCTTTTCGTTGGCGGCGATCTGCGCCTTCAGGTCGGCCAGGTTTTGTTGCGGGTTGCGGCTGGGGTACTCGCCGCTTTCCAGCAGGGCAATGATTTCTGCCTCGCGCAACACACCCTCGGCCACCAGCTTGAAGTTGTTGATCTGCACACCCTCTTCTTCAATGCGTGTGGAGAACGGTGGCATGGAGCCGGGCGTGATGCCGCCAATGTCGGCCTGGTGACCCCGCGCGCCGACGTAGAACATCGGTTCTTCACCGGGCACCGTACCCAGGTAAACCGGCGTGATCACCGTCACGTCGGGCAAGTGGGTGCCGCCGTGGTACGGGTCGTTGAGCGCAAACACGTCGCCGGGGCGCATGGTGCCCGCGTTGTCGCGGATCACCGTCTTGATGCTCTCGCCCATAGAACCTAAATGCACCGGCATGTGTGGTGCGTTGGCGATGAGGTTGCCCTCGGCGTCGAACAAGGCGCAGCTGAAGTCCAGGCGTTCCTTGATGTTTACCGAATAAGCAGTGTTCTGCAGTTGCAGGCCCATCTGCTCGGCAATGTTCATGAACAGGTTGTTGAACACTTCCAGCAGCACCGGGTCGGCCGTGGTGCCCAATGCGTAGGTCACCTTGCGCGGCACACGGCGCTCCAGCACCAGGTGGTCCAGCTCGGTGAGCTTGGCTTGCCATTCGGGCTCCACAATGGTCGTGGCATTCTTCTCGGCGACGATGGCCGGGCCAACAATTCTGTCGCCAGGGCGCAGGTCTTCACGCACCACCAAGGCGGCGTCATGCCAGGCGCCGCCGGAGTACATGCGCACCGTGTCACGGCGCGGCACTTCGCGTTCGGGATGCAAGGCGTGTGTCGCTTCTGCCGATGCATCACCGGCAACAACTGCTTCGACCGACACCGCTTCCACCACCAGGCCCTTGCCATGCATGAGGTAGGCAAAACGTTGGCGGTAGGCGGCTTCAAAACCGGCGGTGATATTCGCCAAAGTTTTCGCAACGTCTGCATCATCTGCAAAAGGCACAACCAGCGCCGAGTCGCTGCCGTCGTAACGCACGTGTACACGGCGGTGCAGCGTGATGTCGCCGGAATTGATTTCCTGGCGCAGCAGTTCACCCTTGGCGGTATCGGCCAGCGCATCCAGACGCGCCACCACTTGCGGCAAGGCGTCAGGCGTGAGCTTCAACTCCACCGCTTGTTCGCGGATCACGTTCTGGTCGGCCAGGCCCATGCCGTAGGCGCTGAGCACACCGGCCAAGGGGTGCACAAATACCCGTGTCATGCCCAGGGCGTCGGCCACCAGGCAGGCGTGCTGGCCACCCGCGCCACCAAAACACTGCAGGGTGTAGCGCGTGACGTCGTAGCCGCGCGCCACCGAGATTTTCTTGATGGCATTGGCCATCTGCTGCACCGCAATTTCAATAAAACCTTCGGCCACTTCTTCGGGCTTGCGGCCGGCACGCTCGGCCAGCTCGGCAAACTTGCCACGCACCACATCGGCGTCGAGCGCCTCGTTGGCTTGCGTACCAAACACCTTGGGGAAGTAGGCGGGCTGCACCTTGCCGACCATCACGTTGGCATCGGTCACGGCCAAGGGGCCGCCGCGGCGGTAGCTGGCCGGGCCGGGGTTGGCGCCCGCGCTCTCAGGGCCGACGCGGAAACGCGCGCCGTCAAACGCCAGTATGGAGCCACCACCGGCCGCCACCGTATGAATGCTCATCATAGGCGCGCGCATGCGCACACCGGCCACCTGGGTTTCAAACTCGCGCTCGAACTCACCCTTGAGGCCGCCACGGAAGTGGCTCACGTCGGTAGACGTGCCGCCCATGTCGAAGCCGATCACGTCGTCAAACCCGGCCAGACCCGCTGTGCGCGCCATGCCCACAATGCCACCGGCCGGGCCGCTCAAGATCGCGTCCTTGCCCTGGAAGGCGTGGGCATCGGTCAACCCGCCGCTGGACTGCATGAAGAACACCTTCACGCCCGGCATTTGCGAAGCCACCTGGTCCACATAACGGCGCAGGATGGGCGACAGATAAGCGTCGACCACCGTGGTGTCGCCACGGCTGACGAACTTCATCATAGGGCTGGTTTCATGCGAGGTGCTGACCTGGGTAAAGCCCACTTCGCGCGCCACACGCGCGGCGGCGCGTTCGTGTTCGGTGAAGCGGTAGCCATGCATGAACACAATCGCCACGCTGCGCAGGCCGGCGTCATACGCAGCCCACAGATGTTCGCGCAGGTGTGCTTCGTCCAGCGCCGCCACCACTTCGCCTTGCGCACCGACACGCTCTTCGGCTTCGATCACGCGGCTGTAGAGCAGCTCAGGCAAGACGATGTGGCGGTCAAACAGGCGCGGCCGGTTTTGGTAGGCGATGCGCAGGCCGTCGCGGAAACCCTTGGTGGTCACCAGCAGCGTGGGTTCGCCCTTGCGTTCCAGCAGTGCATTGGTGGCCACGGTCGTGCCCATCTTCACACACTCCACCAGGTCGGGGGTGATGGGCGCATCGGCGGCCAGCCCCAGCAGATGGCGGATACCGGCCACGGCGGCGTCGCGGTATTGCTCGGGGTTTTCAGACAACAGCTTGTGTGTGACCTGCGAGCCGTCGGGGCGGCGCCCCACGATATCGGTGAATGTGCCGCCGCGGTCGATCCAGAATTGCCAAAGTTTCTTTGCCATGGTCACCCTCCTTGTTGGGCCGATTGAATGGGGTCGTATCCGCTGAAATGGACCAGGTTGGAACCATTCTTGCAGGCGGCATCGGTGCGAGCCGCAATTTGCTGCAACACCGGGAAAACCCTTTTTTGCTGCGCAATAAACGTGCCGCGATTGTAGATAAGTAAACTACAATTCGTCGACAATTTGTTTACATAAATAAATTACCGAATCGTCCTTGGGGGCTGATGCCACGCGACAAAGGTCGCCGCAAAGGCCCACTGCCGAGCCACGGTGCGGCCCAATGGGGCAGCCGATCTCGGCCGCAATTTCGCCTCGTTCGCCAACCGGCACTTGCTATCGTTCGCTCCATGACCCCAAACGCCACGCCCAGCACCTCTCCACTTTTGTCTGTGCGGTCCCTGAGCGTGGAGTTCGCGGTGCCCGGCGGCACATTTCGCGCGGTCAACAACCTGAGCTTTGATGTTCACGCCGGCCGCACGCTGGCCGTGGTGGGTGAATCGGGCTCGGGCAAGTCGGTCACCTCGCAGGCCATCATGCGCCTGACCGACTACGCCAATGGCCGCGTGGCCAGCGGCGAGATCGCGTTCCAGTCGCCCAGCCGTGGCCGCATCGACCTGGTGCAAGCCGACGACGACACCATGCGCACGGTGCGCGGCAACGAGATCGCGATGATCTTCCAGGAGCCGATGACCTCGCTCAACCCGGTGTTCACCATTGGCAACCAGATTGCCGAACCGCTGATGCTGCACCAGGGCCTGAGCCCCAACGCCGCACGCGCCCAGGCGTTGAAGCTGCTGGAAAAGGTACGCCTGCCCGATGCCACACGCCTGCTTGATGCCTACCCGCATTCCTTATCGGGCGGCATGCGCCAGCGCGCCATGATTGCCATGGCGCTGGCCTGCCAACCCGCGCTGCTGATTGCCGACGAGCCGACCACCGCACTCGACGTGACCATCCAGGCGCAAATCCTGAACATCATCCGCGAGTTACAGCGCGACCTGAACACCGCCGTGTTGTTCATCACCCACGACATGGGTGTGGTGGCGCAAATGGCCGACGACGTGGCCGTGATGTGGCGCGGCCAACTGGTAGAGCAAGGCCCGGTGGAGCAGATCTTCAACGCGCCGCAACACCCCTACACCCGCGCCCTGCTCTCGGCCGTGCCCAAGCTCGGCAGCCTGCGCGGCCAGCCGCTGCCCAAACGCACACCGCTGGTGGTACTGGAAGACGGCCAACCCAAAGAGGTGGGTGTGGAGCAAGTGCAAGACACGGTGACACCCGGCGCGCCGCTGCTGACGGTAGACAAACTCACTACCCGCTTCGACGTCGGCCACAGCTTTTTTGGCCGCGTCACCCACCGTGTGCATGCTGTTGAATCGGTGAGCTTCGACATCTACCCCGGCGAGACCCTGGCGCTGGTCGGCGAATCGGGCAGCGGCAAATCGACCATAGGCAAAACGCTGATGCAATTGGTGAAGGGCAACGGCGGCAGCGTGCACCTCAACGGCCACGACATCAGCACCATGGACGCCGCCGCGCAGCGCCGCCTGCGCCAGGACGTGCAGTACATCTTTCAAGACCCCTACGCCTCGCTAGACCCACGCAAGCCGGTGTCGTTCAGCATTGCCGAGCCCATCTTGACGCACCGCCTGCTGAGCGAGCCACGCGCCATTCGCCAGCGGGTACAAGAGCTGCTGGAATGTGTGGGCCTGCGCCCCGAACATGCTGACCGTTACCCGCACGAGTTCTCCGGCGGCCAGCGCCAACGTGTGTGTATTGCGCGCGCCCTGGCCTGCAACCCCAAGCTGGTGATTGCCGACGAATCGGTCTCGGCACTCGACGTGTCCATCCAGGCGCAAATCATCGACCTGCTGATGGCGCTGCAGGCCGAGCGCAAGCTGTCGTACCTGTTCATCACCCACGACATGGCCGTGGTCGAGAAGATCAGCCACCGCGTGGCCATCATGTACCTAGGCCAGATCGTCGAAATCGGCCCGCGCCAAAGCATTTTTGAAAACCCGCAACACCCCTACACCCGCAAGCTGCTGGCGGCCGTGCCGGTGGCCGAACCCGGCCGCTTGATCGATGCGCGCCTGATCGAAGGCGAGATTCCCAGCGCGGTGCGCCGCGTAGGCCAGGAGCCACGTGTGCACAGCTTGCGCGAAGTGGCACCGGGCCATCAGGTGGCGTTGGTCGAGGCTGCATAAACCTGTTCTCCGTTCTCCCGTTCCCCGATTTCTTTCCCAAGTTTGACATCCCCACCCCAGGAGCACTCCATGAAGCTGAAGAAACTCATTGCCACGTCCAGCCTGGTCCTCACCAGTCTGGCAGCCAGTCTTGGCGCGCCTTCGGCCCACGCCGCCGGCACCCTCACCGTGGCGCTGCACCAGGATCCGGGCAACTGGGACCCGATCGCCACCTTTCTGGTGGCCTGGGGCGCAGTCGGCAGCCAGGTGTTTGACGGCCTGGTGATACGCACGCCGGACATGAAGATCGTGCCCGGCCTGGCCACCAAGTGGGAGTTTCTCGACAAAAACACCAAACTGCGTTTCACGCTGCGCCAGGGTGTGAAGTTCCACAACGGCGAACCCTTCGATGCCGAAGCCGTGAAGTTCACCTTCGACCGCCTGCTGGGTGAAGAAGGCAAGAAGGGCCCACAGCAATCGAACTACAACGCGATTGAAAAAGTGGTGGTGGTCAATGCCAACACCGTGGACCTGATCCTGAAGAGCCCCGACCCGGTGCTGCTGACCAAGCTCAGCGGCTATGGCGCCATGATGGTGCCGCCCAAATACATCAAGGAAAAGGGCAGCCAATACTTCGGCATGAACCCCGTGGGTACCGGCCCGTTCAAGTTCAGTGAATACAAGCCCAAGGTCAGCCTGAGCTTTGAACGCAATGCCGATTACTGGGGCGGCGCGCCCAAGGTCGACAACCTGGTCTACCGCTTCATCACCGAGCCCGCGACCCAGGCCGCCGAGCTGCAGGCTGGCCGTGTGGACGTAGCCAACCAGATCCCGCTGGCCATGATCGACACACTGAAGAAAGACAGCAAGCTGTCGGTGGTGAGCATGGACGGCCCGGTGTCGCTGGCGCTGCGCTACAACACCCAGCGCGGCATCATGAAGGACCGCGAAGTGCGCAAGGCCCTGACCATGGCCGTGGACCGCGACACCATCATCAAGTCGATTCTGCTGGGCCACGCCAAGCCCATCGCCAGTTTCCAGGGTGAGTTGTCGTTTGGCTACGATCCCGCGCTCAAGCCCCTGCCCTTCAACCCCACCCAAGCCAAAGCCATGCTGCAAAAAGCCGGTGTGAAGCCGGGCACACAAATCCAGCTCGACTTCCGTGGCCCGGACAGCAACTTCCGCGAAGTCTCGCAAGCCGTCGCCGGTTACCTGGGTGCGGTGGGCATCACGGTGTCGCTCAA
Source organism: Variovorax sp. HJSM1_2 (assembly GCF_049316285.1). Classification (NCBI taxonomy): domain Bacteria; kingdom Pseudomonadati; phylum Pseudomonadota; class Betaproteobacteria; order Burkholderiales; family Comamonadaceae; genus Variovorax; species Variovorax sp. HJSM1_2. Next base: position 12,728 of record NZ_JBMOXA010000004.1, read on the forward strand.
GCCATATGAAACCAATGTGCTGCTGAACGACATCATCCCTAGCGGCAAGACCGGCGAGATGTGGCAAAACCAATGGGGCGGCTGGACCTTCGACTACGACAACACCGCCTACGCGATGTACTACACCAAGCAGCGCTGGAACCCGTTTGACGACGACGCCAAGCTCAACGCCCTGCTGCACACCCAGCGCAACTCCTGGGACCAGGCCGCACGCAAGGTCACGCTGCAGGAGATCGGCCGTTATGTCGCCGACCAGGCACTGGAAATGCCGCTGTACAGCCTGAACACCGTCTACGGCCTGAACAAGCGCGCCAAGAACCTGGCCCTGCCCGCCGATGGCCGCTTCCGCTTCACTGAAGCGACAGTCGAGTAAGCCTTCGCTAGCCAAACCACCAGCCCCACGCCATGAGTTCTTTTTTGTTGAAACGGCTGCTGCAGGCGATCTTCGTCGTGCTGGCCGTCACCTTGTTCGTGTCTTATGCCGTGCGTTTGTCCGGTGACCCCGCACTCATGCTCAGCCAGGGCGCGGGCAGCGTGACCGAAGAAGACCTGGCCAATATCCGCACCGGCCTGGGGCTGGACCGGCCTTTCCTGGTGCAGTACGGCGACTTCCTGTGGGGCGCGGTGCGCGGCGACTTCGGCAACAGCTTCATGGGCGGCACGCCGGTGTCGCGCCTGCTGCTCGACGCCGCGCCGGCCACACTGGCGCTGGCGCTGGTGTCGCTGCTGCTGTCGGTACTGGTGTCGATTCCGCTGGGCATTCAGGCGGCGGTGCACAAGGGCAAAGGGGTGGACCAGTTCATCCGTATCACCTCGCTGGTGGGCCTGTCTTTCCCCAACTTCTGGCTCGCCATCATGCTGGTGCTGCTGTTGTCCATCACCTTCCCGCTGCTGCCGCCTTCGGGTTGGGACGGCCCGGCCAGCCTGGTGATGCCGGCGCTGACCATGGGTGTGATCCTGTCGGCCACCAATGTACGCCTGGTGCGCACCGCCATGCTGGAAACCCTGTCCGCGCAATACATCATGGTGGCGCGCAGCAAGGGTTTGAAGGAGCGTGTGGTGCTCTACAAACACGCGCTGCGCAATTGCGCCATTCCGCTCATCACCTACATAGGCCTGCAGTTTGGCAACCTGATTGGCGGCATTGTGGTGGTGGAGAAAGTCTTCAACTGGCCGGGACTGGGCACGCTGGCGTTCGACGCCATCTCCGGCCGCGACTACCCCGTGCTGCAAGCCACCGTCACACTGCTGTCGGTGCTGATCGTCTGCGCCAACCTGCTGGTTGACATTGCCTACGGCCTGGTCGATCCGCGTATCCGCAGCAAATAAAACCAGATTGCCCCATGTCCTCAGCTACCCAAGTGACCTCCACGCCCTCGACTGCCAAACCAAGCCGCCACGGCAGCCCCTGGCGCTCACTCGAATTTGTGCTCGGCGCCGGCCTGACCGGCAGCATGTTGCTGCTGGTGCTGTTCTCGGTGTGGATCTTCCCCGACCGCGGTGCGGCCATGGACCTGGGCGCCCGCCTCACCGCGCCGTTCACGTCTTGGGCACACCCGCTAGGCGCCGACCCGCTGGGGCGCGACGTGCTGGCACGCGTGCTGGTGGGTGGCCGCATCTCGCTGATGGTGGGTTTCCTGTCCACCCTAGGCGCGGCCACCTTGGGCATCACCATAGGCCTGATCGCCGGTTACTACCGTGGCTTCTGGGACATGCTGCTGATGCGTTGTGTGGACATACAACTGGCCCTGCCCTTCATCCTGATCGCGCTGACCTTCATCACCATCCTCGGTGGCGGCCTGGGCAACATCATCATCTTCATGATCATCTCGCAGTGGGTGCAGTTTGCACGCCTGGTGCGCGGCATGGTGCTGTCGGTGCGCGAGCGCGAGTTTGTGCAGGCGGCGCGCTCGTTCGGCGTGCGCGATCTGGCGATGGTGCGCCACCACATCCTGCCCAACGTGATCGGGCCGGTCATCATCCTGATGACACTCAACGTGGCCAACAACATCCTGCTCGAATCCAGCCTGACCTTCCTCGGCCTGGGCGTGGACCCGCTGATCCCCAGCTGGGGCGGCATGCTGGCCGATGGCCGCACCTATATGCAAAACGCCTGGTGGGTGAGTGTGTTCCCCGGCGTGGCCATCATGCTCACGGTGCTGGGCCTGAACCTGCTCGGCGACTGGCTGCGCGACCGCCTCGACCCCACCGGAAAACTATGAAGACCCCGGCCATGACTTCCAGCTCCAACGTCTTGCTCGACCAATCCCTGCCCCGCACACTCGATGCCTGGGTGGCCCAATTCAGCCAGCCGGCCTGGCACGGCGCGCAGCTCGAAGCCTGGTTGTTTGAAGGCGCCGAGGCGCGCCGCGCAGCAGAAGAAACGCTGGCCGCCGCCGGTGTAAAGGCCAGGCTGCGCAGCGCCTACAAACCCTTGCTGCATTTCTTCCTGGAAGAAGTGGACCTGGGCCAAATCGCCTCAGCCCAGGTGTGTTACCCGGTGCACAGCGCCGCCACGGCACAGCGCTTCTGGCTAGAAGCCTACCCGCTGGCCGCCTTGCTGCCAGCCGGTGTTTTGCAGGGCGTGGCCGGTGGCGAAGCGCTGGTCTACCAGGTCACATTGCGCCTGAAAGACGGCAGCACCCAACAACACCAGGTGTTTGCGCCCAACCAATTGCAGCGCGACCCGCTGGGCCATGAGCTGCTGTCGCCTACAGGTTGGCTGCGCGCCGTGCCGGCCGCGGGGGCAACGGTGGCGGCACTTGATCAGGCGTGCCGCACCGAGGTCGAGCAATTGTTCGCCCAGGTGTTGTCTACCGTGCAGCAGCACCCCTGGCCGCAAACCGAGCCGTATTTCGAGCGGCTGGACATTCGCCTGGACCTGCCGGGTTATGAATGTGCCGTGCCGGGCATGCCCGGGGCACCAGAGACCATCAGCACCCTGGAGGCCTTGCACGAAGACCTCTATTTTTCGCTGCTCGAAATCTTCCAGCACCACTCCGGCCGCCCTACCGGCGACCGGCGTTTGCAGCCGGGCCAGATCGTGCCCGATGTGCGTTTTGGCGCACCGCGTGTCTGTATCACGCTGAACAGCTTCAACACCGCCGCGCAAGATGCCTGCGCCCCCGTTGACACCACGGACGGTGTGGCGCTTGATGCGCTGGGCGCGGCGCCGCCGCCCGCACGCATCCAGCATGAGATGGCGCAACTCGGCGGACAAACCTTCAACGCCAGTACGCGCCAGGGGCGTAGCGTGGTTGGCCTGTACCGGACGGGCAGTCAGGCGCCGGTGCTGATCAGCGGCGGCCAACACGCCAATGAAACCTCGGGCATCGTCGGCACACTGCGTGCAGCGCAGGTGCTGCGGCAACAGCCTGACGCCCACTTCGCCCTGATCGCGCTGGAGAACCCCGACGGCTACGCCATGCACCGCGAGCTCTGTGCACAGCACGGCGAACACATGCACCACGCCGCGCGTTACAGCGCGCTGGGCGACGACATCGAATACCGTGAAACGGCGCCGCTGTTTGAACGCGAGGCGCGTGAACACGCACTCACGCTGTCCGGCGCCCAACTGCACCTCAACCTGCACGGGTACCCCGCACACGAATGGACACGCCCCTTGTCGGGCTACATTCCGCGTGGTTTCGATTTGTGGACCATCCCCAAGGGCTTCTTCCTGATCTTGCGCTACCACACGGGTTGGCAAGCACAGGCGCAAGCGCTGCTGGAACAGGTGTGTGCGGCGCTACGCGAAGTGCCGGGTCTGATCGATTTCAACGCGCAACAGATGGCGCTCTATGCCGAACACGCTGGTCCCATGCCGTTCCCGGTACTGGACGGCACGGCCTACACCATCAGCGAGGTCAACCGGCCCGGCGCGCCAGTCACCTTGATCACCGAGTTCCCCGACGAGACGGTGTATGGCGACGCCTTCCGCTTTGCACACAGCGTGCAGATGGCCACCGTGTTGGCGGCAACGAAGGCATGGCAAAACATTGCGCCGCCTCTGGTCAACCCATCAAAACAATAGCTAGCTGCGCATGCCCAGCATGCGCTAAAGCCTTATTTCATCAAAGAGAGGCGGCCGCCCGCGCCGCCTGGTCGTACATGCCAGACAACACGCGCAGCAGCCGCGCCAGCTCCCCTATGTCGCGGTTCAGTGCGTCGTCGGCCTGCAGCGCGTCGATCAAACAGGACTCGCGGATCTCGCGGTAACGCTGCACGTAGGCGCGGCCGCTCTCGGTGGCGGCGTAGGTCACTTCCTTGCCGTTTTTCTGCGATGCGACCACGCCCAGGGACAGTAACTTTTTCAGTGCGTAGTTCACCAAATGGGTGTCTTCCACGTTCATGATGAAGCAGATGTCGGCCAGGCGTTTGTCGCGTGCGCGGTGGGTCACGTGGTGCAGCACCACCACATCCAGCGGCGTCAAATCCTTCAAGCCCGCAGCCGCCATGCAATGCACTACCCAGCGGTGAAAGGCATTGCTGGCGACGATCAGGCCAAACTCAAACTCGCTCATCTCCGCGCTTTGGTCGGACACTAGGTGGGCCGAAGAGACGATGGGTGGGCTTTCACCTTTGACACGGGGGTTGGATTTGGCGGCCATTCGGAGATCTCCTAGGTCTGGCACGGGTTGTGCATGCCGATTTATTGTAGACATGCAGGAGGTGATTTGTTGATAGTTTGTCGACATTTGGGATAAGCCCTTAGCAGGTTTTGCACCAAACCAGATACATTGACTCTCCCAAACTGGCCCCATTTTCACCATCCTATTCACGCGTTCCCCCACTATTGGAGCACCCTGATGAAGCGTCGCATCTTCTCTGCCACCAGCCTGAGCCTGGCATTGGCCTTTGGACTTTCTGCTGCACCGGCCATGGCCCAAACCAAGTGGGACCTGCCCACCGCCTACCCCGCCACCAATTACCACACCGAGAACATCACCCAGTTCGCCAAGGATGTGGACGCGGCCACCGCAGGCAAGGTCAAGATCACGGTGCACGCCAACGCGTCGCTGTTCAAGGCGCCCGAAATCAAGCGCGCCGTGCAAAGCGGCCAGGCGCAGGCCGGTGAAATCCTGCTGGCCAACTACGCCAACGAAAACCCGATCTACGCGCTTGACGGCGTGCCCTTCCTGGCCACCACCTACCCACAAGCCAAGAAGCTGTATGACGCCTCTAAGCCGACGATGGAAAAGATGCTCGCCGCGCAAGGCATCAAGATCTTGTTCATGGTGCCATGGGCGCCACAAGGCATTTATTCCAAGAAAGAAATCAGCTCGGTGGCCGATCTGCGTGGCATCAAGTGGCGCGCCTACAGCCCGGCCACGGCCAAGATTGCAGAACTGATTGGCGCCCAGCCGGTGCAGATCCAGCAAGCCGAATTGAGCGCCGCCATGGCCACGGGCGTGATCGAAAGTTATATGAGCTCGGGCTCCACCGGCTACGACACCAAGACCTTTGAAAGCCTGAAGAACTTCTACGACACACGCGCCTGGATTCCCAAAAACGCCATTCTGGTGAACGCCAAGTCGTTTGACGCCTTGGACGCTCCGACCAAGGCCGCCGTGTTGAAGGCCGCCGCCGACGCTGAAGTGCGAGGCTGGAAAGTCGCTGAAGAAAAGAACGACGAATACAAGCGCCTGTTGACCGAGCGCGGCATGAAGATCCACCAGCCCTCGGCCAAGCTCGACGCGGACATGCGCCAGGTCGGCGGCATCATGCAAGCCGACTGGCTGAAGGCTGCGGGCCCAGACGGCGCTGCCATCGTCGACGCGTACAAGAAATAAACCCTTCGATCAATCGATATGCGCCGATTCCTGGATGGCCTCTACAACGGGGCCGGGGCGCTGGGCGCCCTTTGTGTGTTCCTGATCTTCGTGCTGATGATTGCCGCCGGTGTGGGCCGGCAGATGAATTGGCATGTGAGCGGGCTCAACGACGTGGTGGCCTGGCTTTGCGCCGCCGCCGCCTTCTTCGCCATGGCGCACGCGTTTCGCCACGGCGACTTTGTGCGCGTGACGCTGCTGCTCGACAGCGTGAGCCCCAAGGTGCGCCGTGTGCTGGACGTGATCTGCCTGCTGATCGCCTCGGTCTCGGTGGCCTACCTGACCTACGCCGCCAGCAGCTTCACCTGGGAAAGCTACGAGTTCGCCGAGATGGCCACCGGCCTGGTGGTGATTCCGATCTGGATTCCGCAATCCACCTTTGTCATTGGTTGCTGGTTGCTGCTGATCGCCATGGTGGACGAACTGGTCGGTGTGGTGCGTGGTGAAAAGCCAAGCTACCAGCGCGCCATTGAAGAGCGGCACGCGGCGGGCGATTTTTCATCCGACGTCTGAGCTTTTTGAAGTAGTTAAAAAATGAAAACAACACTGTTTGTTCAGGGAGCTTGGCAACCATGATGGATACTTTATTGATGGGCGCAGGCTTGCTGCTCATCATGCTGCTGCTGTTGTCGGGCGGTGTGTGGATCGCCATGACACTGGCGATTGTGGGTTGGGTCGGTCAGGCCTTCTTCACCAACACCTTGCCAGCGAAAAACCTGTTTTCCTCTTTCTGGGAAAGCAACGCCAGTTGGGAACTGGCCGCCTTGCCGCTGTTCATCTGGATGGGCGAAATCCTGTTTCGCACCAAGCTCAGTGAAGAGATGTTTGAAGGTTTGCGCCCCTGGCTGAACCGCGTGCCCGGCCGCTTGATGCACACCACCATCATCGGTTGTGGTGTGTTTGGCTCGGTCTCCGGCTCATCGGCCGCCACCTGCGCCACCATTGCCAAGGTCGCCCTGCCGGAACTCAAGCGCCGCGGCTACGACGAGAAGCTGGCCATAGGCTCGCTGGCCACTGCCGGCACGCTGGGCATCTTGATTCCGCCGTCCATTACCATGGTGGTGTATGCCGTGGCGGCCGATGCGTCCATCATTCGTATCTTCCTGGCGGGCTTTCTGCCGGGCTTTTTGCTGATGGCGCTGTTCTCCGGCTACATCGCCTGGTGGAGCATACGCAACCCCGACAAAGTGCCGGCAGCCGACCCACCCACCACCTTCATGGAGAAGATCCGCCTCTCCGGCAATTTGATTCCGTGTGCGCTGCTCATCGTCTTCATCGTCTGGGTGCTGGTCGCCGGTTGGGCCACGGCCACCGAATGCGCGGCGTTTGGTGTGCTTGGTTCACTGGCCATCGCCGCCTGGGGCAAAAGCCTGAGCTGGAAGAACTTCAAAGACGCACTGATGGGCGCCACACGCACCAGCTGCATGATCATGTTCATCCTGGCGGGCGCCGCGTTCCTGACCAAAACCATGGCCTTCACCGGCATTCCGCGCGAGCTGGCCGAGTGGGTGGACAGCATGCACCTGTCACCTTACGCACTCATTGGCGCGCTGGTGGTGGTGTATTTGATTCTGGGCACCGCACTCGACGGCATCAGCATGATTGTGCTCACCAGTGCCGTGGTCTTGCCCATGATCCAGAAGGCTGGCTTCGACCTGATCTGGTTTGGCATCTTCATCGTGCTGCTGGTGGAAATTGCCGAGGTCACACCGCCAGTGGGCTTCAACCTGTTTGTGCTGCAGAACATGACCGGCAAAGACAGCAACATCATCGCCCGCGCCGCCATTCCGTTCTTCTTCTGCCTGGTGGTGTGTATTGCACTGATCACGGTGTTCCCAAGCATCGTGACCATACTGCCGGACGTATTCATGGGGGCGGACCACTAGAATCCGCCGCATGTTTGCTGCTGCACTTCCCGTTGTCGCCATTTCCGTCGGCGCCTCGCTCGGCGCCCTGGCCCGCTGGCGTTTGGGCCTTTGGCTCAACCCCGGCGGTCTTTTGCCTTGGGGCACACTCGCCGCCAACCTGGTTGGCGGCTACCTCATAGGAGTCTGCGTAGGGGTGTTCCAAGCCTTGCCACAGCTAGATCCGGTGTGGCGCCTGGTGTTGGTGACGGGCTTTTTGGGCGGCTTGACCACGTTCTCTACCTTCTCAGCAGAAGTGGTGGCGATGCTGCTGCAGCAACGCTACGCCCTGGCCCTGGGCATAGCGGCGGTACACGTGCTGGGCTCCTTGGCGCTGACTGTTCTGGGCATCAAAACCGCTATGCTCTTTGTAGCTGGTTCAGCAGCTTAGCTCGGCGCCAAAGGCCTATTCTGTCCAAACTCTAGCGATGGCCGTGCCCGTGGCCATGGCCGTGACCATAACCGTTGTAATAGCCGCGACCGTAGTAGCCGGGCCGCACATACACCGGGCGTGGCGCCACATACACCGGCGGCGCATAAATCACGGGGCGCGGCGCCACATAAACCGGCGCGTAGCCAGGTTGCACATAGGTCACGGGCGGCGCATAACTCTGCACGTAGCCGGGTGCATACACCGGCGCTGGTGCAACGTAGACCGGTGCAGGCTGCACATAACCGTAGCCGTTGCCCACGGCCACGGCTGCGCCCGGCACACCAATGCCCACCGACCAACTGACATCACTACGGGCCTGGGCCACACCGGCGGCACTCAGGGCGACGATGGCCAACACACCGGCAGCGGCGCGGGCCAGGAAAGAGGTTTTGAGCGACATGGAAATCTCCTTTAAGTCGTCTGAAAAGCGGCCAAATCGAAAATCTGACCCTATTCCATTAACGCGCCAATCGTAGTTTGGACTACGGCATGTCTTGTGAATCCTGGTTCCCAAACGTAACAACGCCAGAGCCCGCCTAAAATCAATCCATGAGCTCCCCCACCCCCCATTCCGCTGCCCCCGCGCACGACACCGCCACGCCCGACCAAGCCGTCAAACCCAGCAACTTTTTGCGCCAGGTGATCGAATCCGACCTGGCCCAAGGCCAGTACAACGGTCGCCAATGGGCCGGCACACCGGGTGATGCCGCGCACCACGCCGCCGGCATGACAGACCCGGCGAAAGTGCGCATGCGCTTTCCGCCCGAGCCTAACGGCTACTTACATATTGGCCACGCCAAAAGCATCTGGCTGAACTTCAGCCTGGCGGCCGAATACGGCGGTGTATGCCATCTGCGTTTTGACGACACCAACCCCGAAAAAGAAGAACAAGAGTACGTCGACGCCATCCGTGACGCCATCAGCTGGATGGGCTACGAGACCCTGCTGGCCGACCGCCCCAGCGCACCCGGCACCTTGCAGCCGCACGAATACTTTGCCAGCAACTACTTCGACTTCATGTACCGCGCCGCCGAATACCTGGTGGAGCAAGGCCTGGCCTACGTGGACGAACAAACGCCCGAGCAGATGCGCGCCAACCGAGGCGACTTCACCACGCCCGGCACCAACAGCCCGTTCCGCAGCCGCACACCCGCCGAGAACCTGGCACGCCTGCGCGAAATGAAGGACGGCAAGCTGGCCGACGGCGCCGCCGTGTTGCGCGCCAAGATCGACATGGCCAGCCCCAACATCAATATGCGCGACCCGGCGCTGTACCGCATCCGCCGCGCCACACACCACAACACCGGCGACACCTGGTGCATCTACCCGATGTACACGTTTGCCCACCCCATCGAAGACGCGCTGGAACAAATCACCCACAGCATCTGCACACTGGAATTTGAAGACCAGCGCCCGTTCTATGACTGGCTGCTCGACCGCTTGGCCGAAGGTGGCCTGATCGCCAGCCCGCACCCACGCCAATACGAGTTTGCGCGGCTCAACATCAACCACATCGTCACCAGCAAACGCAAGCTGCGCCAACTGGTGGAAGAAAACCATGTGAACGGCTGGGACGACCCGCGCATGCCCACCCTGGCCGGCCTGCGCCGCCGGGGCTATACCGCCGACGCACTGAAGCTGTTCAGCGAACGCAGCGGTGTCACCAAGTCCGGCGGCTGGACCGACTACGCCAGCCTGGAAGCCGCACTGCGCGAAACACTGGAGACCAGCGCCCACCGCGGCATGGTGGTGCTAGACCCGGTCAAGTTGGTGCTCACCAACTGGGATGACGTGATGGGTGCTGGCCACCTTGAGCCCTGCACCCTGCCCGCACTGCCCCATCCACCCGAAGGCATGGCCGAGCCCGCACCGCGCCAGTTCACCATTGGCAAGGAGGTGTGGATAGACCGTGAGGACTTCGCCGAAGTGCCACCCAAGGGTTACAAACGCCTGTTCCCCGGCAACAAGGTGCGCCTCAAAGGCGGCTACGTTGTGGAATGCACGGGTTGCACCAAAGATGCCAACGGCCACGTCACCGAAGTGCTGGCCAACGTGGTGCCCGACACCAAGAGCGGCACACCCGGCGCCGACTCGGTAAAGGTCAAGGCCGCCATCACCTGGGTGGGTGTGGCCGACGGCGTGGCCGCCGAAGTGCGTCTCTACGACCGCCTCTACCTCGAAGCCCAACCCGACGCCGGCGGCAAAAACCACCTGGAAAGCCTGAACCCGAACAGCCTGAAAGTGGTCACCGCCATCGTCGAGCCGTCACTCGCCAAAGCCCAAGCCGAACAGAAATTCCAGTTCGAGCGCCACGGCTACTTTGTCGCCGACAAGCGGGATCACCAGGCCAACAAGCCGGTGTTCAATCTGGCGGTGGGCTTGAAGGACAGTTGGGGCAAATAAGCTCAGCCCTGAACACGCTGTCTCAACCAAGCCAACAATAGCCTTTCGCGCTTTTGTTGGCTTGGCTCGGTTGCCTCGGGCTCGCAGATGGCGCCACGCGACCACCGCGCACGCGCAAGCAGCCGCATAAAAAGCGGCGATTCGATCTTCAACACCGGAGAGTCGTTTGACCGCAGGGGCTGGGAACCGGCTTTTCCAGGTTCATTCCAGATTCTTTTCAGGCCGCATTCTGGCCATCAGCGCAGATGTCGCCAAAGGTGGCGGCCATCCAAGCGGCGCCGCAGCCGCGCCTGCGCCAATCACCCATTGCCGGCCTACAACCCGCAAAAACGGCCGAACGCGCCAGCAACAGCGTGCCTTCAGGGGTGTGATGTTGTAACAACACCCAGCAATTTGTAAGCTATCTTTTTGGGCTTGGCCCGGCGCCAGGCCCTGCATCTATACAGAATGTAGAAATAATGGTGGGCTGGAGATGCACTGCGGCACCCCGGCCCGAATACGGGCGAGCACTGCAACAAGCCAAGCATCCGACCCCACCCTGATCCGCACGACCAGCCCCTTGCTGACGTCAGCAGAGCATCCTTGAAGGGCACGCACAGGAATGAAGATTCAAGCCAGAGGGCTGCCGGTCAGAGCAGCCATTGCAGGCATGGTGGTTGGGGCCATGGTGATCATGACCATTGTGGTGCTTTCCATAGGCTGGTTCGGCTCGCGGCAGATTCTGCTCGACACCGCCACCCGCACCGCACGCGATGCCGGTCAGATCACCATAGAACGCTCGCGGCGCATGATAGACCCGGGCGCTGCCACGCTGCGCACGCTGACCTTTGACCCCATCGTGACATCCACGCGCCTGGAGGACCGGCTGAGCCGCGTAGGCGTTTTCGCCGCAGAGTTGTCGGCGAACGAACTGGTCTCGGCAATCTACGTCGGCTTTGAGAATGGCGACTTCCTGCTGGTACGCCCGCTGGACCAGCGCGACATTCGGCAACGTTTCCAGGCGCCCACACAAGCCAACTTTCTGGTGCAGACGGTCACCACCAACGCCCAGGGCGTAAGGGTCGGGGCCTACCATTTTTTCGACGCCAGCAACCGCCTGCTGCTGCAGCGCGAGATACCCGATTACCAGTTCGACCCGCGCCAGCGCGCCTGGTATGTGGCCGCCAAAGACACCGTCTCAACCGTGGTCTCCAAACCCTACGTGTTCTTCTCCACCCGCCAGGTCGGCATCAGCCTGTCGAAACTGGCCACCAATGGCAAGACCATCGTGGCGCTGGACATGACGCTGGACGACCTCGCCAACAGCCTGGGCGATCTGCGCATCACGCCGGGTTCAGAGCTGGCACTGGTCGGCGAGCAGAACGAAGTTGTGGCCTATAGAGACATGCGTGCCGTGCTGCTGCAGCGCGAAAACTCGGACGAGATCGGCTTTCGCACACTGTCTGACCTGGGGGTGCAAGCACTGACACGTTTGCAAGCGCAGCCACAGGATGAACGGGCCGTGTCTTACCAGGCGGACGGCAAAGACTGGCTAGGCATCTCCATGCCGTTTGATGCCATCGAAGGGGTTCGCCTGCGCCTGCTGGTCACCGCGCCGGCAGATGAACTGCTGGGCGACTTGCAACGCAGCCGCGACCAGTTGATCCTCATCGCCACGGGCTTGATCTTGCTGTTTTTGCCCTTGGGCTGGTGGGCCGGCAGCAGCATAGGCAAGGCCATGGAGCAAGTCGCTGCGCGCGCACGGCGCATGTCGGCATTCGACTTTTCGCGTCCGCCCTCACAGGCCTCCAGCATTCGCGAGGTGAGCACCCTGCATGAAGTGGTCGACAACGTGAGCGTGACGGTAGAGGCCTTTCTGGACATCAGCCACGTGCTGGGAGCCGAGGCCCGTATCGACAGCATGTTGGGGCAGGTGCTGGAGAAAATTGTCGCCGCCACGCGCAGCGACGGCGGCGGTGTTTATTTGTGGCAGCGGCAGGACGGCAGCATGCTGCGCGCGGCGCAGGCGGGTCCACAGGGCGGGTTGCAAGAGACATTTGCCTATGCCGCCAACGATGCCGACCGCCTGAGGTCACGCGCGCTGGACGCCACGCACCAACGTACTGAATTCGAGCTGCGCGGGCGCAGTGGCCAACTCGAAGGTCTGCTGGTGCTGGTGCACAGCGCCGACCAGATGCATGCGGCCCCCGAGTTCCAGGCCTTTGTGACGCGGCTGACCGGCATGTTGGCCGTGGCCATCGAAACCCGCCAACTGATAGAAGCGCAGAAGAATTTGTTTGACGCAGTGATCCGGGTGTTGGCCGATGCCATCGATGCCAAGAGTCCTTACACCGGCGGCCATTGCGAGCGGGTGCCGGAACTCGCCCTGATGCTGGTCGACCAGATGAGCGCCGACCAGACCGGCCCCTACGCGGCGTTTCAACTCAGTGAGAACCAACGTTATGCGTTCTACCTCGGCGCCTGGCTGCACGACTGCGGCAAGGTCACCAGCTCGGAACACATCGTCGACAAGGCCACCAAGCTCGAAGGCATCTACAACCGCATTCACGAAATCCGCATGCGCTTTGAAGTGCTTTGGCGCGATGCAGAGATCAGCAGCCTGCGCGCCCAGCTGGCGGGCGCTGACGCCACCACCGCGCAGGCCGAACTCAGCCAGACGCAGCAGCAGTTGCAGGCAGATTTCCGCTTCGTCGCCGAGAGCAATGTGGGCGGTGAATTCATGTCCGACGAGGCCATTGCGCGCCTGCGGCAAGTGGCGCAAACCCACTGGCAGCGCCATTTCGACGACACCCTGGGCCTGGGTGTGGAAGAGTTGCGCCGCCTGCTGCGCGACCGGCCAACGCCGGTGGAACTGCCCGCCACCGAACAGCTTTTGGCCGACCGCGCCGACCACATCGTTCCCTGGGGCGACCAGCGGCCGGCAGTGGAAATCGACGACCCGCGCAACATCTATGGTTTCGACATGCGGCTGCCCGCGCAGCGGCAAAACATGGGTGAATTGCACAACCTCAGCATTCGGCGCGGCACCCTCACCGACGAAGACCGGTTTGCCATCAACGACCACATCGTGCAGACCTACATCATGCTCAAGAAGCTGCCATGGCCGGCGCATCTGGAGCAGGTACCCCACATCGCCGCCACACACCACGAAAAGATGGACGGCCAGGGCTACCCGCGCCGCCTACCCGGCGAAGCCCTGCAAACCACCGATCGCATCATGGCCTTGGCCGATATCTTTGAAGCGCTCACCGCCGCCGACCGGCCTTACAAACCGCCGAAAACCTTGTCCGAATCCTTGCGCATCATGGCCTTCATGAGCAAAGACCGGCACATCGACGTCGAGCTCTACCTCTACTTCCTGCGCAACGGCATCTGGCGCGTGTATGCCCAGCGTTACCTGAGCCCGGCACAGATTGACGAAGTGGATGTAGACGCACTGGCGCGCATTGCCCAGGCCCCGGCCCGATGAATGACGAACCGCATCACCACCCGCCGCTCTCTTTTCGACCTGAAGTTTTGATGACACCTGGACTTGATCACCACCGTCGCCGTCTGTCGCTGCAAGCCGTCTGCTGTGCAGCGCTTTGTATGCTGGCCTGCCCCACCTGGGCCCAGACCGCGCCCACGGGCAAGGTGGTTCTGACCATCAAGGGCAACGTAGCCAAGCCCAACGCCGGCCCGGACGCCCAGTTCGACATACACATGCTGCAGGGCCTGCGCCAGGTGTCTCACAGCGTCGACACACCTTGGTATTCACGCAAGGTCACGTTCAGCGGCCCGCTGATGCGCGATGTCTTGGCGGCTGCGGGCGCGACCGGCCAGAACATCAAGGCGGTGGCGATCAACGATTACGCCGTGAACATTCCGTTCAGCGACGCCACCCGATACGAGGTGATCCTGGCGCTGCAGATGAATGGCAAGGCCATGTCGCCGCGCGACAAGGGGCCCATTTTTGTGGTCTACCCCTACGGCCAGTTCAGCGCTGCCGAGGTCAAGCTCTACCACGACCGCTCGGTGTGGCAACTCGACACGCTGGAAGTGAAGTAGCGACCAGGAGCCTGTTCATGATCTATTGCGGGCCCCGAATAGATGATGAACAGGCTCTAAGAACTGAACTTTGTGCAAGGGGCCGGGTCAGCCTAGGGTTTTCACCAACCCACATCGCGACCATGCGCACCTCTCCCGCCCAGCCAGCTGCCAGCGAGCCCGTTCACACCTCCTGGCCTGCGCCCGATTCGGCACGGCGCTACGGCAGTGTCAGCCGTTTCTTCCACTGGGGCATGGCCCTGTGTTTTGCGCTGGTGTTTGCCGCCGCACTGGCGCATTACTTCGCCAAGGATTCGGCGCTCGATCAGTTGCTCTGGCAGGCGCACAAACCTGTGGGCGCGCTGTTGTTTCTGTTGTGGATCTTGCGCGCAACATGGGCACTGCTGCATGCGCGCCAACGGCCGCCGCACGTCAACCTGGCGGCCCATCTGGGGCATCTGGCGCTGTATGCCTTGATGCTGGCCGTGCCTGCGATTGCGCTGCTGCGCCAATACGGCTCGGGCCGGGCGTTTGCGCCATTTGGCATACCGCTGATGCAGGGACACGAGGACAAAATCGCCTGGATGACCGAACTCGGCAGCCTGCTGCATGGCGAGTTGGGCTGGGTGCTGCTGGCGCTGGTAGCGGGCCACATCGGCATGGCGCTGTGGCACCGCCGCCCAGGGCACACGAATGTTTTGCCACGCATGCTTGGCAAGCCGTAAGAACAAGACCCGGCCCGGTAGACTGGGTCACCCCAGCAGGCGGCGAGAGACTACTGAATTTATAGCTGCCTGCGATACACCTATAAGCGCCAAAGCCCCATTCCATGCATAACAACAAACCCGGCGATTTCAGCCCTTATGCCAGCGTTTTTTCCAGCCGCCGCACGGCCCTCGGCGCCATCGCAAGCGGGCTGCTGTTGCCGGCTTCCTGCGTTTTTGCGAAAGCGGCCCACCACGCCCCCGTAGCCTGGCCCCATGCGCTGCAAGTGCCGGGTGGCGTGGCGCACCTGGCGCTAGGCCCAGCCGCCACCCGCCCGGTGGTGCGCACGGCTGAAGGCGATTTGCCGGTGCTGGTGCTGGGCGACGCCAGCGGCTGGACCGCCGTGCTCGGCATTCCACTGGCCGCCGTACCGGGCGAAGCCAGCGTCAACATCAGCCCGGCCGAAGGCGGCGAAGCACGCAAGCTGGCCTACACCATTGCGCCGAAAAAATACCGCGAACAACGCTTGAAGGTGGCGCCGGGCAAGGTCGACCTGTCGGCCGAAGATGAAGCCCGCTACGAGCGCGAACGCCTGCATCTGCAAACCGTGATGGCCACTTTCTCGGAGCCACTGCCGTCCCATCTGAAGATGCGCGCCCCGGTGTCGGGTCGCCGCTCCGGCTCATTCGGCCTGCGCCGCGTCTTCAACGGCCAGGCGCGCAATCCACACAGCGGCATGGACATCGCGGCGCCCACTGGTACGCCCATCGTCGCGCCCCTGGCCGGCAAGGTCATCGACACCGGCGACTATTTCTTCAACGGCAACACCGTCTGGCTGGACCACGGTGGTGGCCTGCTCAGCATGGTCTGCCACCTGAGCCGCATCGACGTGGCCGTGGGCGATGTGCTGCCGGTGGGCAAACGCCTGGGCGCCGTGGGCGCCACCGGGCGCGTGACGGGGCCCCATCTGCATTGGTCCATCAGCCTGAACCGGGCCATGGTGGACCCGGCCTTGTTCATTCCTGCCTAATCCAAGCTAGGCCAAACTAGGCTTTCACACCCGCCACCTGCGGCCACAGCCGCACAGCCAAAGCCGCCACGCTGGTCAGCGTGGCCATACCGGCCAGTGACATCCAGCCCCATTGCGCCAGCACCAGGGCGCCGAGCGCACCACCGGCGGCCATGCCGGTGAACATGCCGACAAACAGCACCGCGTTCAGGCGGCTACGGGCGCCGGGGTCAATGCCGTAGATGATGGTTTGGTGTGCCACCAAGGTGGCTTGTACACCCAGGTCAAAACCAATCGCCGTGAGCACCAGCAGCACGATCTGCGCCTGCGGCACCAGGAAGTGCGCCAAGCCCATGGCGGCAAACGACAAGGCCGCCAAACCTGCACCGAGGCGGGTCACCAACTCTGGCCCCTTGCGGTCGGCAATACGCCCGGCCATGGGTGCCGCCAAGGCACCCGCAGCGCCAGCCAGACCAAAGGCCCCGGCGGCGGCCGCGCCCATGTGGAACGGCTCGCCATGCAGCATCACCGCCAGGGTGGACCAGAACGCACTGAAACCCACCGACAGCAAGCCCTGAGCCACGGTGGCGCGACGCAGCGCACCATGCCGTTGCCAGAGTTGCAGCAAGGTGGCGAGCAAGGCGCCGTAAGCCAGATGTGTGGTCGCCTTGAAACGCGGCAGGCCGCGCCATGCAGCCACGCCAATGGCGGCAATACTCACGGCGGCGGCCAGGAACATGCTGCGCCAGCCAAAGTGCTCGGCCACAAAACCGCTGACCACACGCGACAACAAGATGCCCAGCAGCAGGCCGGTCATCACCGTGCCGACCACTTTGCCGCGCTTGGCTTCGGGCGCCAGCGTGGCGGCGGCGGGCACGATGTCTTGCGCCAAGGTGGCAAACACGCCTATCGCCAGACTGGCGGCCAACAACACCCCGATATGCGGTGAGGCGGCCGCCACCAGCAGCGCCAGCACCAGCGCGCCAGCCTTGAACAGGATGATGCGGCGGCGGTCGTAACGGTCGCCCAGCGGCGCCAGCAACAAGATGCCCAGTGCATAGCCGAGTTGTGTCAGCGTGGGCACCAGACCGATCTGGCTGTCCGAGGCGCCAATGTTCGGGCCCAGCACACCCAGCATGGGCTGGTTGTAATACAGCGTGGCGACGGCCAGGCCCGCGGCCGTGGCCAGCAACAACACCAGTGAAGCCGGCAACGCTGGCCCGCTGGAGACGCCGGCAGCCACGGCCGGTTTGGCCAGATGGACATGCGTACTTTGAATAGATGACATGGTAGTTACCCGTATTTTCCAAGAATGAGGCGAGTGTCATCAGATTCCTTCAGTCTTGGTAGTAGCACACACCACACAATCGTTATACGCTCAACGTATGAGCAAAACAAAAACCTCAGCTGATGGCAGCAACGCCACAGACCGCATAGAACTGATGCGCACCTTTGTACGCATCGTCGAGGCCGGCAGCCTCTCGGCCGTGGCCAGCCAACTGGGCGCCACCCAACCCACGGTGAGCCGGCGCCTGCAAGCCCTGGAGCGCTCGCTCGGGCTGCGGCTGCTGCACCGCTCGACCCACGCCATGAAACTCACCGAAGACGGCCAACGCTGCTACACCCGCGCCAAGGAAATGCTCGCCAACTGGGATGTGTTCGAGGCCGAGTTGCGTGGCGCTGGCGACGAACCCGAGGGCCTGCTGCGCGTGGTCGCCCCACACGCCTTTGGCCAGGCGCTGCTGATCGCGCCGCTGGCCGACTACCTGCGCCGCTACCCGCGTGTCACCGCCGATTGGCGCCTGCACGACCGCGCACCCGACTTCATCGCCGAGGGCATTGACTGCGCTATCCAGGTGGGCGAAGTCAGCGATCCGGGCCTGGTGGCGATTCGCCTGGCGCAGGTACCGCGCATCGTGGTGGCCGCGCCTTCGGTGCTGGCGCGGCAAGCACTGCCGCGCCATGCGCAAGAATTGGCCTCCCTGCCGTGGCTGGCGCTGAGCACGTATTACCGCAATGAAGTCGAGCTGCGCCATGAAGACAATGCGGAGCGCATCGCCCGTGTGCCCATACAACCGCTGCTCAGCACGGACAGCCTGTTCGCCCTGCGCAGCGCCGCCCTGCTGGGTCTGGGGGCGTGTATCGCCTCGGCCTGGGCCGTGGCCGATGACGTGGCGCAAGGCCGGCTGCTGCACCTGGCCCCGGCCTGGCAGGCGGCCCCGCTGCCGGTGAGCCTGGTCTACCCCTATGCGCCGCACTACCCGGCCAAATTGCGCCGCTTTGTGGAGCATGTGCGGCAGACCACCCCTGCGGCCATGGGTGCCGTGTTGCAGCCGGCGGCGCCGCACACCAGCCTTTGAATACAGCGATACGCGGCCAAGGCAAGCGCCCCGGCAGCGCGCGCCTCAATGTCTCATAATGCCGCGACCCCTTTAGGGGCCATCACCCTGTTTCTCTACTTTGAGGCAAAAGAAGCTCATGTCAAAAGCCTACTGGATCAGCGCATACCGATCAGTCAAAGACCCGGAAAAGATGGCGGCCTACGCCAAACTTGCCGGCCCCGCCCTCACGGCCAATGGCGGCCGTTTCCTGGCGCGCGGCGAACCCGCCAAGGTGTATGAACTCGGCCTGCAGCAGCGCACCGTGTTGCTCGAATTCGACAGCGTTGCCCAGGCCATGGCGGCACACGACAGCCCGGCCTACCAGGAAGCACTGCGCGCCCTGGGCGACGGTGCAGACCGCGAAATTCGGATTGTCGAAGGCATTTGACCAACGGGGTTGAGGCAGCCTCGTGTGGCGAGGCGCCTTGACGCAGCGTTGACCCAACCGGGCCGCAATACATACCTTGGATATCCCGCATGGCGACCTTGGACAAGGTGGCCATGCCGCAGCCTTGGCTGCACGCCATGGGGTGATGCGGCGCGGCGAATCTGGCCTGGCCCTGGGTTACATTCAGACCAATTTAATGAGGAGCACACCATGGCCAAAGGCGATCAACGCAGCAACAAAATGGTAAAAAAACCCAAGAAGGACAGCAGTCCTCCACAAGACTCGTCCGGTACTTCCACACGCCCCACGCCGCCCGTCACGGCGGTGCTGCCCAAGGGCAAGCTGAAGAACAAGTAAGACGTCTCTCCTTTGGGCTTTTCGGCAGGCGCGGCCGCCCCAACAGCGCCCAGTCACTCATGAACCACCTGGCTTAACGGACCAAGGCCAGGCTTTTTACTGAGGAGACGGAGCAGCGCCACGGCGCCCCGGGGCATACACCCTTTATTGCGGCGTCAGGCCCGCAGCCTTGACCAGTTCGGCGTGCAGTTTGATGTCGGCGGCAATCGTGCGCTGCAACTCTTCAGGCGAGCTGGGCGCCACTTCAATACCGCTTTCACCCAGCTTGGCCGTGAGTTCTGCGTCCATCGCGGCGCGCACGGCGCTGTTCAACTTGTCGATGATGGGGCGTGGTGTCTTGGCCGGGGCCAGCAGGCCGATCCAGGCGGAAAGCGACAGGTCGGCGATACCGCTTTCGGCCATGGTCGGGGTATTGGGCAGCTTGGCCGTGCGTTGCGGGCTCATGATGCCCAGCGCGTGTAATTTGCCGGCCTGGATATGCGGCAAGGCTTCGGGCAACACGGCAAACATGGCATCCACCGTGCCGGCCAGCGTGTCGTTGACGGCCAGGGCGCCGCCCTTGTAGGGCACGTGCAGCAATTGGACTTTGGTGCGGGTCTCAAACATCAGACCGCCCAGGTGCTGCGGGCTGCCGTCGCCGGATGAGGCGAACGTGATCTGTCCGGGCGCAGCCTTGGCCGCCGCCAGGAACGCGGCCAGCGTCGGGTACTTCTGCTTGTCCTTCACCACCAGCACCATGGGCTGGTTGACCAAGCGGGCCACGGGGGTGAAGTCGGCCTCGGGGTCGTAAGGCAAGGTTTTGAAGATGCTCTTGTTGGTGGTCAGGAAAGACGCGGGCGACACCGTGAGGGTGTAACCATCAGGCGCCGACTTCGCCACCGCCGGCATGCCGATCTGGCCCGAGGCACCGGCGCGGTTGTCGATGATGAAGGGCTGGTTCAGACTGGCGCTCAGTTTTTGCCCCAGCGAACGGGCGATCATGTCCACGCTGCCGCCAGCCGGCAAGCCGACGATGATCTTCACGGGGTGGTCGGGATAAGCCGTCTGCGCAAGCAAAGGAGATGCAAAGCCCAGCAGGCCGGTGGCGCAGGTCAGCGCAGTTGCAAGATGGCGAAAGTTCATAGGGCAAGACTCGTTGTATTGTGGTCGGAGACTGCAAATGCAGGCGTGCTGCTCTTCGCAAGTTCCATGCCGACAACAGCACAAGTGCCCCGGCTCGTGCCCATGGCGCGGGGCACACACAAGCCAGGCTCGCGTGTGCCCCCACCAGCGCAACGCTTAAAGCGGCCGCGTCAGATACACCGCCTCGGCGCCCACCACCGGCTCACGCGTGGGCATGAACACGGTGCAGTCGTCGCACGGGGAAATGATCTCTACAGCGCCATCGGTGGCGATCAGTTCACCCTTGGCAAAGGTTTCAAAACCCAGCACCGGCCGGACAAAACGAAACTCGGCCGTCTGCACCAGCAGCGTCTGCAGCAACTCGAAGCGGCGCGGCGTGGCGGCCGGGGCCAGGATTTCGCGCTCCACCAGTCCAAAGTGCGACAGGAAACGCAGCGTCACTTCGCTCGCCACATTGGCCGCGTCTTGTTTGAAGTGCTGACCACACTCGACCACCAGCGCTGCACCCGGCGCGTCGGGCCCGGCATGCAGGCCGTGCTGGATCAGCGGTGTGCCCGAGCCCAGGCCATTGGGCATCACCAAGTGCACCGCCGGCATGCCAATCGCCAAGGCCACACGCGCGTTGCGTTCGTAGGCCGGATAAACCCAGAACGGCACCACGTCCTGGCTGGTGGAGTGGATGTCGAGAATGTGGTCGGCCGCCGCCACCACCGGGCGCAGCGCACGTGCGCGGCGCAATTCGGGGCTGTCCTCGGTGCCGCCGAGCAGTTCATCCGACCACACACGGTTGAGGTTGTGCACCATCTGACGGTTGGCAAAAGGTTTGGCCGCGTCGAACGCGTTGTAGGCCTCGACGTGCGCAAAGCTCAGGGTCAGTGTGCCTATGAGGGGGCGCACGCCTTTGTCGAGCAGCTCGGTCACGGCCACCATGCCGCAGATCTCGTTGCCGTGGGTCAGCGCGTTGATGAGCACGTGTGGACCGGGCTTGCCGGATTCGAAGCGGTGCACGTAGTCGATGCCAATGTTGCCTTCGCGGTAGGCCGACAGGTCGCGCGGCAGCACTTCAAGCGCTGGTAGAGAGGGTGGAGTTTGGCTCATGTGTAGGGGTTCGCAGACGATTGAAATGGATTAAAAGGCACGCCGTCAACGTTCCACGCGGCATGCCAGCGGGGTGCGGCGACCAACCGTCCAGCTCGCCTCGTCGCCCTTGCCGCGCAGCGTGTACTGCGGCGTGGCGTACCAGGTGCCAGAGGCGGCGGGCTGCTGGGGCAGGCGCATCACGTTGCCATCGGGCAGGCTCACCAGCGCGGCATCGGCCTCGAACTGCACACGCAACACGCTGCCGTCGTCGCACACATAACGCACCGTGGCCGGGCTGGTGGGCGGCGTGGCGCAGGCCGCCAACAGCACAGCGCCCAAGGCACAAGAAACAAGTACACCGCTACGGGCCATGGCAAAACTTTCTATAAAAAGTGCCGCTTTGGCATCTACAACAAGCGCTAGACGCTATCAAAACGTGCAGCGGAAAGATGCGAACTCTGAACATTCTGCTACCGTTTCAAAAGCTGCGTTTGCAGATGCAACATTGCCAAATGTCGGGCGGCGCGTTAAAAAGCGCGACTCGCGTCCGAATGTCGGCCCAAGATGTTGTAACAACGTTATAGAGGCACGCCTCCATTTTGGTGTGCCGTTGTGGCATGCCCTCTGAGACAGACAAGCGCAAAATTGTGGGCTGCAATGCCCTATCCGGAGTTTTCGTCATGAGTGCACAACAACTTTCCGATGTCAGCGCGAACCTCATCGCGGCATACAGCGACACCATGCGCAACATGGTCAACGTCTACCGCGCCAGCGGCGAACGCGTGGCCGAACTGCTGGAGCAGCAATGGTCCACCGCCATGGGGCAATCACAAACCCAATTGAGCGCCGAGGCGCGACGCAATGCCAAGCGCACGCACGACGTGGTGGGCAGCCTGTACCACCAAGGCTTGGATTTGAGCGCCAGCGGCGCCACTGCCGTGGTGGACAAACTCACAGAGTTAGCCAAGCAAAGTGTGCAACTGGCTTCTGCCAACGCCGCCGCATTTGACGAACGCTTGGGCCTGCCAGCGCTCGAAAAACTGGCCCAGGCCGCCACCCCTGTAGCGGTGTTGGCCGGCCACGTGGCGCAGCACATCCAGGACAAGTCTGGCGCACTGGCCGAGCATATTTCGGGCGAGAACAAACCCGCTGCACGCCCAGTCTCTGCATTTGCCAAGGCCAAGGCACGCAAACGCAGCGCTTTCTAAAAACAAGTCGTTCCCGGCCCAGCCACAAGGGCCGGTTTTAGAACGCATTCACGATCTCGGGGACAATGCAGGCCCTTTGCCCCGAATAATAAGAACTTGTCCGTCAATTACTCGGGGCCGCGTTGAGGCGCAATCGGGATGAGTTGGCTGTCAGAGACCGCAGCTTGGGCTCACTGCCCATGCAAGGGCTATGGCGGGCAAATCGCCCGATTTCACCTCAACCCTCCGGGCAAATGGTCTTTCGGGCAAGCTGCGTCGTTGCCAAACCAGCCAAGGCAGCAAGCCTTGGCTTAGTTTGACGCCTCGCATCTCATCCCGAAACACCATTTGCGCGGCCCCGATTAATTGACGGACAAGTTCTCTATCGTCCCCACCCATGGCCATCCAATGGTTTCCGGGTCACATGCATGTGACCAAAAAAGCGGTTCTCGAACGCGCCAAAGACACCGATGTGGTGATTGAGCTGCTCGACGCGCGGCTGCCCGGCTCCAGCGCCAACCCCATGCTGGCCGAAATCACCCAGGGGATTCCCACACTCAAGGTACTGAACAAACAGGACCTGGCCGATCCCGAAAGCACCGCGGCCTGGCTGGCGTATTACAACGCCCAGCCCGCCACCCAGGCGATTGCGCTGGACGCCAGCGAACTGGCCCCGGCGCAACGCCTGGTGGCCGGCTGCCACATCCTCGCGCCCAACCGGGGCGGCATGGCCAAGCCTATGCGGGTGCTGGTGTGCGGCATTCCCAACGTCGGCAAATCCACACTGATCAACACGCTGAAAGGCAAACGCGCGGCGAAAACCGGCGACGAGGCCGGCATCACGCGTATAGAGCAACGCATCACCATTGCCGACGACTTCTACCTCTACGACACGCCCGGCATGTTGTGGCCGCGCATTGTGGTGCCGGAAAGCGGCTACATCCTGGCCGCCAGCGGCGCCATTGGCCGCAATGCCTACGACGAAGAAGAAGTCGCACTGGAACTGCTGGCCAACCTGCGCCGCCACTACCTGCCGCTGCTGCAGGCGCGCTACCGGCTGGGCAGCGCAGAAAGCCTGGCCGATCTGGACGACGCCACGTTGCTCGAAGAAATTGGCCGCAAGCGCGGCACCTTGCTGGGTGGCGGGCGCGTCAACCTGCAGAAGGCGGCGGAGATCGTGATCTATGAATTCCGCCAGGGTACGCTGGGGCGCATCACGCTGGAGACGCCCGAGGAATTCACTGGTTGGCTGGCCGCTGGCCAAGCCGCTGACGCCAAGCGCCAGGCCAAAAAAGACGCCCGCAAGAAACGCGGCCGCGGAAATGCAGACAATGTCCCTACAGATACTGATGCCGTAGACGGCCCCGCTGCGGACGAGGAAAACAACGCGTCCTAGAGCGAAGAGCGCCTCTGGGCAAAGCTCTACAGACTGTTACGTGTAACTCCCTACCTACGCCCACAAGAAGGGCCGGTTTTTTGGTGCACACTGGGATCGAGTGCCGTCTGACAAAGCCGGTCATGGCAGTGTCAAACGGCTGTTCGCCGCGCCCCTGCATGCAGAACAGGGATGCGGCCATCACCGTGAGGAGGTCCCATGCAAATTCAAGTCAACAGCCACAACGGCGTCGAGAACAAAGAGTCGTTGGAGCGCTGGGCCGATGCTGAACTGCGCGATGTTTTAAGCCATTTCCACAGCGACATCACCAGGGTAGAAGTACACCTCGGCAAAGAAACCTCCGAAAAAGGCGCCCCCGACACCCGCTGTGCCATGGAAGCGCGCCTCGCCAACCATCAACCGGTGGCCGTGACCCACCATGGCCCCACCCAGGACGAAGCTTTTCGCGGCGCTGCCGGCAAACTCAAGCGCTCGCTGGAGAGCACCCTGGGACGGCTGCGCGACCACCGCGACCACAACACCATACGCAAAGATGTCGGCCTGGCGCCCGAGGCCAACGCCTGAAATCGGCGCACTGAAGCTACGCGCCCGGCGATCACCCGCGTAGCGCTGACATTCAGAGGAAAGGGTTTTGCCTTTTCGCGATTGCCCTGCGTAGTTAGCTATATTTTCAGTAGCTGAGTACGCTTCCATGGCCTGCATTGCAGGCCTTTTTTTTGCGTATTTCCCACAGCCACGGCCTGCCTGGTGACACGTAAACTGCCGGTTTCCTTCCACCGAGCCTGCCCATCATGTCCAACCACCCTTCCCGCAAACAAAACACCGACGTGCTGCAACGCGGCATCATGTGCACCCTCATAGGCCTGGCCGTGCTGCTGGGCCCTTCGTTCATGGCGCCTTCCGGCATGCGCGACATGGTGGCGCAGTCGTACTTGGTGGGGTGGTTTGCGCTGGTGCTGGGTATCGCCTTTCTGGCCTTGTACCTGCGTCGACTGGCCGCGGCCAAAAAGCAACCGTAAGTAAACCCTGACGCTTTTCCACATCCGGACAACGCTGCTTGAAAGTTCTCCCTGGTTTATCTGGACAACTTTGTGGATAAACCCATAGAACATCTGTATGGCCTTTTCAAGTCCTTGTTTTTAAATGAAAACCCTTAGGTTGCCTAAATTTCAGGCAGCGGATAACTTGGTTTATCCACCGCGGCTGTAGTTCTCCCAAACATCACTGGACAAACTTGTGGATAACTAAGGCAATGCGTTGTATGAGCCATCTAAGCCATTGTTTTTAAAAGACTTCCTTTGCATTGCCTGCCAAATAAGCAAGTTTCCAGTGGCAAATTCGGTTTCATCTGGGCTGCACTCCGGCCCCCCAGCTCGCGCCCTACCCGGTGCCGCCCCCGCCGGGCAAAATGAGCGCAACAAAATTCAGTTGTCCACACGCGCAAGGAGCGCTGCCACATGATTGCAAACCCCGTCCGCTGGCTGGCCCTGGCCCTCACCACGGGCCTGCTGCTCGGCCTTGCGGCCTGCAGCGCCACTCCCGCAGCCCCAGCACAGGCGCAAGCCGCGCCGGCCAAAGGCTGGTCGGTATTTTTAAGCCAGTACCAATGGCAGTTGGCGTCCGCATCCGGGCAGAACGGGCGCCCGTTGGAAAACCTTGCAATACCGCCGGGCAGTGCCATCCAAGCGCGTTTTGCTGGCGATGCGCGGCTGAACATCAGCGGTGGCTGCAATGGCATGAGCGGCGGCTACCGCGTCACCGACGCTGGCGCCTTGACGGTTTCGCAAATGGTCGCAACCCGACGCGCCTGCGCTGAGCCACTGATGCAAATCGATGCGGCTCTGGGCCATCTGCTGGCGCAGCCTGTGCAACTGAGCCAAGACGACACCAACCCCAGCACGCCCCGGCTGACCATGCGCAGCGCCAATGGCAGCATCCTGGTGTGGACCGGCAAGCTCACGCCCGAGGCCCAGTACGGCGCGGCAACCACAGTGTTTTATGAGGTGGGACCCGAACGCCTGTCTTGCCCACACCCGCTGATGCGCAACGCCACCTGCCTGCAGGTGCGCGAGATCCACTACGACACACAAGGCCTGGTGTCGGCACCACCCGGCGCGTGGCAGAACCTGTACCAGGAGATTGAAGGCTACAGTCACACCCCGGGTGTACGCCAGGTGCTGCGGATCAAGCGTTATCAACGCCCGCAGCCGCTGCCGGCCGATGCCTCATCGGTGGTGTTGGTGCTGGACTTGGTGGTGCGCACGGAGACTGTCACTAAATAATCTCAAAACCATAGCGCCACACGCACAACAGGCCCACATAGGGGCCTGTTATTGTTTCAGCGATCCAGAAGAGGAATCAGTGCGCGGCGACGTGTTTATCGGCGGCTGTGGCCACCGCCGCTGCGCTCAGCCCCAAGTGGCGCGGCGACATGTATTGCGGCAGGTAGGCATCGAAGGGCATGGTGTCTGCCTGTTCTATGTCTTTTTGCTTTTGCACCGACAGCTCGGACGCGGCTTCGTAATAGGCCTGGCGCTCTGCAGAGAAAGGCTGCGCCAGCAACTCGGCGCGGGTGTGGGCCGAGCGGTCACGCACAAAGTCGGTGAACGAACCGTTGAAGTTTTTCTTCATGGCTTGCAATACCCGCGCCGACGGCAGTTGCTCGGGGTTGGCCAGCATGCGCGCGGCATGCTGCAAGGATTGTGAATAGGCCTTGGTGCCGTGGGCCGCATCCAGAGACGCCGCAATCGGCGCGAACTCGGCCAACAGACCGCTGGCCCAATCGGTGAGCAGCATGTCTTGCCCATCACGCTCGAGTTGCAGACCTGGCTCGCGGCCGCGCGCGGCGACCTTGTGTTGGTTGCGCGCCAGGGCCGCAATCTCCGCAGGGGTATCGGGCGGGCTGTCGGACAACAGACAGTGCATCAAAAAGACATCGATGAAACGCATGGTGTCGGCCGACACCCCCAGCGGCTCGAACGGGTCGAGGTCGAGCAAACGCACTTCCACGTACTCCACACCACGTTCACGCAAGGCATGCAAGGGGCGCTCACCCGGGAAGATCACCCGCTTGGGGCGGATGGTGCCGTAGAACTCGTTTTCAATCTGCAGCAGCGTTGTGGCCAATTGGTTGTAGTCGCCACCCGGGTTGCGTATGCCCACCTTGGCGTAGGTCGGATAGGGCCGCGTCAAGGCATCTTGCAGCGAAGCGCCATAACCTTCCAGGCTGTTGTAGCTCACGGCCAACGAGGACTGCGCCTGGCTTTGGTAACCCAGGCGGCCCATGCGCAGCGACGTGCCATACGGCATGTACATGGTGCTGCCGTTCAGCGACTGCAGTTCGTGCTGGCGCCCGGCCACAAAGCTGGAGCACACCGCCGGCGAAGCGCCAAACAGGTACAGCAACAAAAACGCGTGACGGCGGAAGTTGCGGATCAATGCAAAGTACTCTTCGCTCGACACCCCCGGCAGCGACCAGTTGTAGTGGATGCCCGAGATGGTTTGCATGCGCCGGCCGTAACGGTGGCCCAGGCCCATGCGGTAGACACTCTTGGCGCGGCCCACATTGGAGCTGCCGTAGCGCCCAATGGGAATGGTTTCATCGGTGGGCAGACGACAGGGCATGCTCGACACCCACAACATCTCGTCGCCCGCCGCATCCAGTGTGCGGTAGGTGAACTGGTGCACCTCGTTGAGTTCACTCAGGCAATCTTCCACGCCCGCATGCACACCAGTGATCAACTCCACCTGCGATTCGCTGAAGTCGGTGGTGATGTGTGGATGTGTCAGCGCCGAGCCCAATGCGGCGGGGTGTGGCGTCAATGCCAGGCTGCCATCGGGCGTGGCGCGCAGGCTTTCTTTCTCCAGGCCACGCCGTATGCCCTTCAGGGTTTCCGGCGCCAGCGCGTGCAGGCGCTGCTTGAGCGCTATGGCAGCTGCATCATGCGTTGTGGTCATATTCTTCTTGCCTAATTGATCCGGGGGCTGGTCGCTGTTCGAGCCGGCTGCGCCAGATAAGCTTATACCGGGCGACCGCTAATGGGCGGGAAGGTAACACAGGCGCGCCAGCCGTGCAGAAATGCTTGTTTCACGTCCGGAACATCTTCGGGCTGTCGCATGCAGGACCGGCAGAACCGGGCGAATTCGGCTAGGAAAACAGCTGCACGGCGATAACCGAGGATTGTGGCGAGATTGATTACAAAATGAAACAAGCTTGGTCAGAAACGTCCCACGCAAAACTGCGCAGATTGACCATACTGGAGTTCGACCCAGCCGCGTAGGCTGCAAAACGTGCAAAGTTCTTTGACGACATCCGTCAAAGCTGACAGCACTCTTGAAGGAGAAGTTGCCATGCCGTTCCAGCCCCCTCTCGGCGCACTGCATTTGCCACTGCAGCAATCTCCGCTGCAGCAAGACAACCGCCAACAGCAGCAAAGCGACAGTGGCGCTGAATTTCAACCGCCGCGCAACCATTGGGATGCCCAGGTTGGTCTGGATCGTGAGTACACCCTGAGCGCCTACCTGAAACGTGCCACTGCCGCCGGCGACATGCCGCACGCGGTCCAGCAGCAACACCAGGACGCGCCTGCGCCCCATCAATTGGGCTGACGGCCCGCGCCCAGCCGTTGCATGTCAGTGCGGCTGCGCCAATTTCACAAACTGCTCTTCGTAACCACGCAACCAATCTTGCGCGTGGCGGCGTTGCACCGGCGTGGTTTGGTTATGCAGTGCCGCCACATGGCCACACCACTGCACCACCACCGGCGGCACTTTTCCAGCGTCATCCACCCGCAGCCAGTTGGTCAGTGTGCCGCGCAAGGCAAGCGCGGCCTCGCTAGGCGCAGGTGTGCTGGTTTTCCATTGCTTCAATAGTTGCAGCAGCACTTGCTGGCGCCGCACACGATCAGCCTCCATTTGCTGGGGCTCCACTGACGATTGCGCAAGCTGTGTTTTGAGCAAGGCCTGCTGCGACGCATCCAAGGGCCCATAAATCTTCTCGGTGCGCTCCAGCGCTTTCTCAAAACGCTTGTCCAGGATCGCGGCCGGGCTCAAGCCACTCCACTCGTTACGAAATTCGGTATTGCTTTTGCTGTTGCGGCGCTCCATGGTGTGCAGCTGTGCCGGTTGCAGCGTGTTCGCCAGATGCACCACATCGGGCGCGGCAGCCACCAGCATGGCGTCCACGCGCTGCGCGGTTTGCGACCATACGCCACATACCTGCTGGGCGCTGACATCACTCGCAGCCGCGTCGCGCATCTGCTTCAACAATGCTGCGTAGCGTGGCAACTCCTGTGTGCTGTGCCATTGATGCAAGCGCTTGAGGCTTTCCCGCACGGGCTGGGCCTGGGCATCGGTCAAGGACAAATAGTCGTTGATCCACCAGTAGGCCAAATGCTGGCCATTGTTGTAACCCAGCTTGATGCTGCTGCAGCCAACGAAAGCGCTCAACAGCAGCAGGCAACTGATAAGCTTCGCAGTCTTGCGCGCAACGCGCTTTTGACGCTTTTGAGGAAGTAGAACCAACATGGCAGCAGTGGACGTCGTCATCATGGCCGCGGGCAAAGGCACCCGCATGAAGAGTAAGTTACCCAAAGTGTTGCACCGCTTGGCAGATCGTGCATTGCTTGCCCATGTTGTCGACACGGCAAGTACCTTGAAGCCGCGTCGTGTTGTAGTCATTACCGGACACGGCGCTACAGAAGTAGAAGCAGCCATCACACGCCACTCAGGCGCAAAAGCCGATTTTGACCTTGGTTTTGCACGCCAGGAGCCACAACTAGGCACCGGCCACGCCGTGCAACAGGCGCTGCCGCATCTGGATGACGAAGCCGTGGTGGTCGTATTGTCGGGTGACGTGCCGCTGACACAAGGCGACACCCTCCAGGCGCTGGTCGATGCTTGTGGCGGCGAAAACCTGGCCTTGCTCACACTGGCGCTGGACAACCCCAGCGGTTATGGCCGCATCGTGCGTGGCCCGGACGACGCGGTATTGGCCATCGTGGAACAAAAAGACGCCACGGAAGCCCAGCGCCGCATCCAGGAAATCTACAGCGGCATCATGGCCGTGCCCGTGGCCAGGCTGCGCCCCTGGCTGGCCCGGCTGGACAACCAAAACGCCCAGGCCGAGTACTACCTCACCGACATCGTCAAGATGGCCGTCGCCGACGGCGTGCGGGTGGTGGCCCACAAGATCAGCGACGAATTGCAAGTGGCGGGCGTGAACAGCCCGGTGCAATTGGCCGAACTGGAGCGCGCCTACCAGCGCCGCCGGGCCCATGCGCTGATGGAACAAGGTGTACGCCTGGCCGACCCGGCGCGTTTCGACGTGCGCGGCAGCTTGCAATGCGGACAAGATGTGTTCATCGACGTGAACTGCGTCTTTGAAGGCCAGGTGACCCTGGGCGAAGGTGTACGCATAGGCGCCAACTGCGTGATCGCCAACGCCAGCATTGCCGCAGGCGCGGTGATCCATCCATTTACCCATATCGACGGCGAAAAGGCCGGCGTCTCGGTTGGCCAGGGCGCGCTCATCGGCCCGTTTGCGCGCTTGCGCCCCGGCGCGCAACTGGGCGACGAGGTGCACATCGGCAACTTTGTCGAAGTCAAAAACTCTACCCTGGCCAAAGGCGCCAAGGCGAATCACCTGGCCTACCTGGGCGATGCCACCGTGGGCGAACGCGTCAACTACGGCGCTGGCAGCATCACCGCCAACTACGACGGCGCGAACAAGCACCGCACAGTCATCGGTGACGACGTACACGTGGGCAGCAACTGCGTGTTGATCGCACCGATCAAGCTGGGTGCCGGCGGCACCGTGGGTGGCGGCTCCACCCTGACCAAAGACACGCCCGCAGGCGCCTTGAGCGTGGCGCGTGGACGACAGGTCAGCATCCCCGATTGGCAACGCCCCGTCAAAGGCGCCAAATAACGCACATTGACGAATTCTGTTGCCAAGAAACTTAGACATTTGAGCATTGAGCCGAACATGAATCCCATGGTTCAACGACCTACGCAAGTCGCCGAAGAAGATGAAGGTGAATTGGCTGCGTTGCGGTTGCGTCTACGCGAAAGCGAGGCCGAGCGGCAGCGTCTGCAAGCGCAGTTGGTCGACCGCAATACCGAGCTGAAATCCCTGCACCATCAGCTCGACCACCTGATGCACAAGGTCTCGCATGACCTGCGTGCGCCGGTGCGCCACATCACCTCGTTCACTCCGCTGGTCCGGGAAATGCTGGCCGAGGGGGAAGACCCATCCGACTGCCTGGACACCATGGACAAGTCGGCCCGCCATCTGTCCAGCATGATCGACGCATTGCTGGCGCTGGCACGTTTGGCGCGCGCCGAGAAGAATCCTTCAGAAGTCTGTTTGCGCAGTTTGGTGAGCGAGGTTCAGCGCGATGTGCTGGAGCAGGAACAGACGGGCCGGCAGGTGGAATGGCGCATTGCCCCCGACCTGCCCACCGTGCAGGGCGATGTCGGCCTGC
Source organism: Variovorax sp. HJSM1_2 (assembly GCF_049316285.1). Lineage (NCBI taxonomy): Bacteria > Pseudomonadati > Pseudomonadota > Betaproteobacteria > Burkholderiales > Comamonadaceae > Variovorax > Variovorax sp. HJSM1_2. Next base: position 44,434 of record NZ_JBMOXA010000004.1, read on the forward strand.
TGCGCGAGATGTGGGGCCATTTGTTGTCCAACGCGCTGAAATTCAGCCGCAAGTGCGCGGTCACACAAATCGAAATTGGCTGGCTGCCCGCATCGGCGCAGCAGAACGACACGGCTCACCCCAACCCGGCCGGCCCAGATGGACCCACTTTTTACGTACAAGACAACGGTGCTGGTTTTAACCCAGAGTTTGCCGATCAGTTGTTTGGCTTGTTCCAACGCCTGCACCGGGCTTCGGAATACGAAGGCACGGGCCTGGGTTTGGCGCTTGCCCGGCAAATTGTGATCCTGCACGGCGGCCACATCAGCGCGCGCGGCGCATTGAACCAGGGCTGCCGCATCTCGTTCTCGCTACCCGCAAGCTGAGGCCGCCAAAGCAGCGGGCCTAGCCCGTTTTGCGCAAGGTCAACAGCACAATGCCACCGACCACCACCAGCCCACCGACGATTTGCATGGGGCTCAGAATCTGGTCCAACACCAGCCAACCGAACAGCAATGTCGCAATGGGTTCACTGTTCATCACGGCGGCGTTACGTGCCATGTCGAGACGCGGCAAGGTCACGAACATCACCGTGAAGGCGGTGCCATAAAGCAGCACCAGCAACACCAGACCAGTCCAGCCCAGAGAGTCCCGGGGCCAGGCCATGCCGCCCGGCACCAAGCCGCTCCAGCCGGCCAGCAGCATGGTGCTGAACACAATGCCCAAGGTCATCAGGCTGCGCACACTGCCGCGCAGCGATTTCAGCTTGTGGTCGGTGATCCAGAGCGCCATTGCAAACACCACCGAGGCGCAAGCCGCGAAGGCCACGCCCGCCAGCCATTCAGAGCTGATCTCCTCGGCCGAAGCCAAACGCGCGGGCACGTCCAGCGCCAGCACCAGGCCAGCCAGAATGACCGCCATCAGCACACAAGCACGCTTGGTCGGCCTGGCCCCGCCAAGGGCCCAGGTCAACAAGGCCAGCAGTATCGGCATGGTGTTGCTCACCAGCAGTGCCAGCGCCACCGGAATACGCGCCACGGCCGAATAAAGGCACAGGCTTTGGGTGGCGATCAACAACCCCACCGCCAACTGCCAACGCCAGGCGCCGGGTGGCAAACGCACGGGTTGACGTTGCCACAGCACCAAGGCGGCCAGGGCCAGCAGCGACACACCCGAGCGGCTCACAATGGCCGCCAACAAGCCCGTCCCATGGTCAAAAGCCAGCCGGGCGGAGATGTGGTTGCCAGCAAAGGCGCAGCCTATCAGCACCAATAACAAAACGGCAACATGGCGCGGGAACAATTTCGTCGTTTCAGATGACATACACAGACGTCCGGAAAGTGCGTGCCTCTGCGGTACACAGAGCAGCATGAAGTGGTTTGGAAGAATTCAGATCCAGCGCTGAACAAACACCAGGCAAGCCCTATGAATCGGTTCACGATCTTTGGCTCACTGGCGTGCACCAGATTGAAGCAGGCGGATTATGGAGAATCTCCGAAAAGAAAACGCTGACCGAATGAATGCCCCTGTTTTCAAGAAAGCCGGGGCCATAATCCTTGGCTGGCTGTATGCAGATCATTGAACCAGAGGAACGAATATGAAGAAGTTATTGTTGGTGGCGTTGATGGCCGCAGCCGGTTTGGCACATGCGGAGCCCACCGCAGCGAAGAAGGAACTGATCGACAAGGTCCTGAAGCTCAACCAAGCCTCGCTCAACGGCATTGCGGTCCAACTGGCGGACCGCCCCGTGGCCGCAATGATGTCGCAGCTCAATCAAACCATGCAGCTCCGTGTGCCCTCAGAAAAACGTGAAGCTCTGGTGAAAGACATTCAGGCCGACATCAAAAAATATGGCGATGAAACCCTGCCTTTGCTGCGTGACCGGGCCAACAAACTGGCGCCCAGCACCATAGGGGTTGTGCTGGACGAGAAGTTCTCAGAAGAAGAACTGAAACAACTCATCACGGTTCTGGAGTCGCCGGTACTTGCCAAGTACTCGCAGTTGAACAACGAGATGACCAAGAATCTGGTCGAGAAGTTGGTCGCCGATACCCGCAGCACGGTAGAGCCCAAGATCAAGGTCCTGCAGCAATCTGTGCAAACCCGCGTCAATTCCGCCATTGACGCGGCCGCTGCCAGCGGAGCCAACGGCGGCTCCAAGGCCGCCCCTGCCGCAAAACCAGCCAGCAAGTAAACCCGCTTTGGTATTTCAGCCTCGCCCAGGCGAGAGCTGAAATACCGCGCCGGGTCAGGCCACGGCCAGAGACTTCGCGCGCTTGCCCGTAGACCCCGGCTTTAGCGCGGCACTCGCACGCAACGCCGAAGCGCCATAGGCCAGGCCGGCGGCCACGCTGCCAAAGCGATCCCCCACCACCACTTCGGCTCCGGCAAAAGCGTCTTGCACGGCGGCTTGCAGCGGCGTCAAAGCCGAAGAGCCGCCAGTCAAATAAACCACCTGCGGCAGTCCAACCCCGGCCTGCCGCACACATTCGTGGGCACATGCGACCACCTGGCCCAACGTGCTGCGCAGCACGTCGTGCATGCCTTGCGGTGTCATGCCCACAGCGCCCGCCAGCCCCAGCGTAGAAAGATCCAGCTGCACCGGTTGATCCGAGACGGAGCACTCGATCTTGGCGGCTTCGGTGGTGGCCAGGAGCTGGTGGCCCAGGCGTTCTTCCAGCACCAGCATGAGACGGTCGTGCAGTGCGCGATCCTTGTAATCGCTGCGCATGTCTTGGGCCTGGGCGATACGCCCACGCCCGTAACACTGCTGAATCAAGTGCCAGGTCGACAAATCAAAAAACATCGACGATGGCATGGGGCGGCCGCTTGGCCCCACATGCCCAAGGCCCAGCAAAGGCATGGCGTTCTCGAGGTGCAGCAGCCTGTCGAAATCGGTTCCGCCCAGGTGCACACCGGTGGTGGCCAGCAAGTCCCGGCTGCGATCGGTCGCGGCGTAACGGCCAGGGCCGACCTGGATCACGGTGAAATCGGAGGTGCCGCCGCCAATGTCGACCACCAGCACCGTTGTGTCGGCCTTCACGCGGCGCTCGAAGTCAAACGCCGCAGCGATAGGCTCCAACTGGAACTGCACCTCGGTGAAGCCCGCGGCGATGGCAGCGCGCTCCAGCGTGTCCTGTGCCAGTTGGTCGCGCGCCGCGTCGTCGTCGACAAAATGCACCGGGCGCCCCAGCATGGCGGACGACACGCTGTAGCCCAAGTGTTTCTCGGTGCGCGCCTTGATCTCCTGCAGAAACATCACCACCACTTCGAACAGACTGGTGAGCTTGCCGTTGACCAGCGTTTGCTCGTCCATCAGGCTGCTGCCGAGCAGGCTTTTGATGGACCGCATGAGTCGGCCATCTGTGCCACTCAAATAGGCCTGCATGGCGGCACTGCCATAAGCGACGTGACCATCTTCATTTGAAAAGAAGAGTGCCGTCGGCATGGAGGTCTTGCCAGCATCCAGCGGAATGGCCATCAGTTCTCCGCCGGGCGCCACCAGCGCGGCGGCCGAGTTGGACGTGCCGAAGTCAATACCCAACATCATCAGCGTGTCTCGGCCGGTACGCCGGACGCCGGCAGCACGGTTTGCAGAAAGCGGCCAATGTCGGCTATTTCCTGTGGGTGCACGCTGTGCGGCATGGGATAGGTGTTCCAGAACACGTGGTAGCCCAGGGCCTGCAAGGTGTCGCGGGATGCCTCGGCGCGCGCCAGCATCACCACCGGGTCGACCTGGCCGTGGGCCATGTAGATTGGTGTGGTGGCATTCGCGGCAGAACGCTCGGCGGCCAGCGTGTCGCTCAGCGGCAGATAACCCGACAAGGCCATGATGCCGGCCAGCCGTTGGTTATGCCGCAAGCCGGTATGCAAGGCCATGGCGCAGCCCTGCGAAAAGCCGGCCAAGACGATTTGTTGCGGTGCAATGCCGCGTGCCACCTGGTCGGCGATCAGCGCCTCAATCGCGCGCGCCGAGGCCAAGATACCAGCCGCATCTTCGCGGCGCACCAGGTCTTGCGTGAGGATGTCGTACCAGGCCGGCATGACGTAGCCGTTGTTGATCGACACCGGCATCTCGGGTGCGTGCGGAAAAACGAAGCGAATCGGCGCACAGCCGCGCAGGTCCAGTTCGGGCACGATAGCGGCAAAATCATCACCGCTGGCGCCCAGGCCATGCAGCCAGATGACGGCGGCGCTGGGCTTGGGCGCGCTTTCGATTTCAATGGTTTCGAGCAATTGGGTCATGGCAAGGCGGTAGAGAAAGAGTGGCAGGCTGAAAAGCCGAACCCGCGATTTTAATTTGTCCTAGCAGGCCACGTCGCCGAACCACGTATATTGCCCGCATCGCGCCCGGAAAGCGGCGCTGGAGTGCCCATGCGTTTGCGCCACATCGAAGTTTTTAATGCCGTCATGCTCACCGGCAGCGTCAGCGGCGCCGCCCGGCTGATCAACGTGACCCAGCCGGCGGTCAGCCGCATCCTGCAGCACGCCGAGCTGCAACTCGGCTTTGCCTTGTTCCAGCGCGCCAAGGGGCGTCTTGTGCCCACGCCCGAAGCGCTGACGCTGGCCCCCCACGTGGAGCGGCTGTTCGCCCAGCTCGACGAAGTGCAGCGCCTGGCGGGCAATTTGAAGCTGGGCCAGAGCGAAGCCGAGTTGCGCGTGGTAACCGTGCTGGCCCTGAGTTTTGAGATGCTGCCGCGCGCCATCAAACGCTTTCGCGCCAAACACCCGGACGTGCCAATCAGCATCAAAGCGCTGCATTCACCACAAATCGTCTCATCCCTGGTACTGCAGGAGGCCGATATCGGCTTCCTGTTCAGCTCCGCCGGCCATGCCGCCTTGGCACAAGAGCCGCTGGCCGAGGCGCGCATCGTGTGTGTGGCGCCCAAGGGCATGCTGCCGGCGCGCGTGGTCAAGCGCGGCAAGGTGGCGCTGAGCGATCTGGACAGCACCCCGGTGGTCGGACTGGAAGTGCAAGACCCCGTGGGCCGCAGCCTGAACCAAGCCTGTAGAGAAGCCGGCGTAGGCCTGCAATTGCCGTTGACCGTACAGACCTACCACGCGGCGCTGGCCTCGGCGCACCATGGGCTGGGGATTGCGCTGGTGGACACCTGCACTGCGGCTTCGGCCGACATCACGTGGGTCGACGTGCTCGCGCTGGAGCCACAGATTCCGGTGCCAGTGCATGCACTGCGGCCCGCAGGCAAGCCGGGTTCGGTGGCGGCTCGGGCCTTTGTACGCTGCGTACAGCAGACGCTGGCCGAGGTCATTTAGGCTTCTTCTAAGTCTTCATGCTTTCGGCGACCGCCTCGGCCGTGCCAAACGCGAGCGTGAAGCCCAGCGCACCGTGGCCGGTGTTGAACACCAGGTTTTTCGGTGCGCGTGGCAACCGGCCGACGATGGGCAAGCCGGTCGGCGTAGCGGGCCGCATGCCCGTCCAGGGTTGTAGCTCGGCAAAACTGCTGCACGCCGGAAACAAGGCCCGGGTGGATTGCACCAGCGACGCAATGCGTTCATCTGGAATCGTGTCCTCATACCCCACCAACTCGGCCATGCCGGCCACACGCAGTCGCTCGCCTATGCGCGCAAACACCACCTTGCGCGCGCTGTCAGTCACGTTGACGCGCGGCGCATCGGTCGCGGCGCGATCCGTCGGCACGGTGATGCTGTAGCCCTTGAGCGGATAGATCGGCAAGCTCCCCCCCAGCGAACGTGCCAACCTGGGCGAGAACGCACCAAGCGCCATCACAAAGTGATCGGCCGTCACCTCGCCCTGCGTGGTGTGCAGGGCGACCAGACGATCGCCACGTTGCACAAAGCCTTCGACGGTAGAGCCCAACAAAAATCGCACGCCACGGCCCCGCAGCACGTCGACCAGTCCCGTACAAGTTTTCAGACAATCGGCGGCACATTCGCTTGGCGTGTAGATGGCGCCAGCGATGTGCGCTTGGTAGTGCCGCAGAGCCGGCTCAATGGCCACACATTCGGCAGCGTCTACCGCACGCTGCTGCACACCCAAAGATTGCTGCAACGCAAGTTGGCGTGTGGCGGCTTGAAACGATGCATCGGCGCTGTAGAGCACCAGCTTGCCGGTGGCAGAGAAGTCGCAATCCAGCGCTTCACGCTGCATCATCTGGTCGAACGCCAGGCGACTGCGGGCGGCCAGCGCGAGCAAGGCTTCCGTCGTGCTACGCGACGTGTCGGCATTGCAAGCGGCGAGAAACTGCAGCCCCCAGCGCCACTGCTGCGGGTCGAGCTTGGGGCTGAGCTTTAAAGGCGAAGACTTCGAGAACAACAGCTTGGGCAGTTGCCCCCAAATCGCCGGGTCGGCCAGCGGCTGCACATACGAATAACTCAGTTGTGCACCATTGCCGCCGCTGGCGCCGGCACCGGGCACCGCGCGGTCGATCACCGTCACCTCATGCCCAGCGTCGCTCAGGCTATAGGCCGTGGCCAGCCCCACAATCCCAGCCCCCATCACGCAGACCCGCATATCAGTGTTCTCCCTAGGTAGCGCGACTGTAAGTGCAGCCATGGGTTTTGAACAATGCAAAAAACGTCGCTGCCCATGATCGAAGCTTATGGGTTGCGCGGGCACGATCCATGCAAGCAACGCGCCGTGCAGCACCCATAATTTTTAGGCATAGGTTGCCGCGCAAATTGAATTTCCGCAGCCGGCAAGCCTTGCCTACACTGGCTCTGCGTTTGTCGACCCGCCCCACCCATCCCCCGAAAGGACTTGCATGAAACTCCGCGCCGTGAGCACCGCTTCTTTGTTGTTCTGCAGCTTGCTGGCCAGCGCCCAGGCTGACACCCTCTCCAAGATCACCGACAGCAATCGGATGACCGTGGCCTACCGCGAATCATCGGTACCGTTCAGCTATCTCGCCGGGGCAGGCGGCGCCGTAGGCTTCTCGGTGGACCTGACCAACGCCATCGTCGACGCGGTAAAGAAGAAGGTCAACAAGCCCAACCTCGAAGTCGCCAGCATGCCGGTGACCTCGCAAAACCGCATCCCCTTGCTGGTCAACGGGACGATTGACCTGGAGTGTGGCTCGACCACCAACAACAGCACGCGCGGACAAGAAGTGGCGTTTGCCATCAACCATTTCTACACTGGCACCCGGCTACTGGTGAAAACAACTTCGGGCGTCAAAAACTACGCCGACCTGAAGGGCAAAACCGTGGCCAGCACCACCGGCACCACCAACGCCCAGGTGATCCGCAAATACAGCGCCAGCAACAACCTCGACATGAACATCGTGCTCGGCAAAGACCACGACGACTCCCTGCTGATGGTGGAAGGTGGCCGCGCCGTGGCGTTTGCCATGGATGACATCCTGCTGTTCGGCCTGAAAGCGAACTCCAAAGACCCGGCTTCGCTGGACGTGGTGGGTGATTCGCTGCAGGTCGAGCCCTATGCCTGCATGCTGCGCAAGGATGACCCGGCATTCAAAACCCTGGTCGATTCTGCCATCACCGGCCTAGTGAAATCGGGCGAGTTTGAGAAGCTCTACACCAAGTGGTTCATGTCGCCGATTGCACCCAAGAACATCAACCTGAACCTGCCCATGAGCCCACAGTTGCGCGACAACCTGAAGGCCCTGAGCGACAAGCCGGCCATGTAGTCCGGATGGCCGCGATGAAATCTCCATCCGTCGTCGGTATTCTTGGCGGCATGGGCCCGGCAGCCGGAGCAGATTTCGCGCGGCTTTTTGTCCGGGCCTGTGCCGCGCAACTGCCCAGCTTGGGCCTGCCGGTCAGCGACCAGTCCTTTCCCGAGCATTGGCTGGCCCAAGTGCCGGTGCCCGACCGGACCGCCGCCTTGAGCGCACCCAAGGCCGAGATGCCTGGGGCGCACCAGCCACTCGACCCCATGCTGCAGGCACTGGGTAAATTGGCGGCCTTGGGCGCCACCACGGTGGCCGTGGCCTGCAACACCGCCCATGCCTGGCACGGCCTGCTGCAGCAGCGTTTTCCGCAGATCGAAGTGCTGCACGTGGCGCGCGAAGTCGCCCGAACGCTGCAATTGCAGGGGGTGCGCGAGGTCGGTTTGCTCGCGACCACCGGAACCTACCGCGCCGGCTTGTACGACAGCGTATTGCGCGATGCAGGCATCGTCTGCCACGCCCCCAACGACGCAGAACGTGCATGTTTGATGGCCGGCATCTACCAGGGCGTCAAGGTCAACAACCTCGCCCACGCGCGCGCCTGCTTCGAGCCCGTGGCGCAGCAGTTGACACAACGGCATCACTTGTCGACGCTGATTCTCGGCTGTACCGAGATTCCACTGGCCTTGCCTGCCGTCACGGATCATCCGCAGTTGCAACTGATAGACCCGGCCTGGGTCTTGGCTCAGGCCCTGGCCCAGCGGGCTTATCAAGGCCTTGCAACAAACACGGTGCAAGGCACGCCATCGGCAGAGATGTTCTGACGCATCAAAACGCCCGCAGATGCGCACTATGCCCGGATGCCGCTGCTAGTCAAAAGTTAAACTGGCTCTTGTTCCTTGATGCACAAGATCCATTTTGTTATGCGCGCCCTTCGTCCTTTGCTGAGCAGACTTTGCGCAGCCTTGCCGGGTTTGGCCCTGGCATCGGCTCAGGCACAAGGCGCGGGCTCGGACATCCAAATCGTGCAGCGCATAGACAATGTCCTGATCGGCGTGGACACCGTATCGCTGGAGGTGGTTGACGCCCAACACGTCACGGGGAACTACTTTCTCATCAACCTCAAGCAGCCCCACCCGATGGCCGGCCACGCCAACTTTGTGGTCAAGTGCCAAAGCCCGCCACAGATGGCCACGCTGGCCTCTACCCTGCCCTCGGCGTCACTGGACACACTCGACCAGCCGGTCGTGCCGCCACAGCGGCGGGCGAGCAGCATAACCGTGGCGCAATTGACCTTCAAGCCGGTACACATGCTCGACGGCACCTGGATGGCCGCCGAGTTTGCCTGCCGCAGCAGCAGCGCCCCGGGCACCGCAGCCGGCATTGCGCAGCAGTTGCTCGCCAAGGGCGGCCCGCCCGACATGCGCACGCTCTACTGCGACCTGAAATCGCAGAGCACCAACCAGGTCAGCAAGGGTGTAGAGGTCCGCTACTCCGAGTCCGACGACGCCGTCGCCGTGAACCGGCAATGGCTGAGTTCGGGCTACGTGACCGACACCGGCCTGGTGTTCGGCAATGGCGCGCAGTGGGTCATCGACCGCAGCGGGCGCGAAGCGCGTTTGGTGGCGCCCGATGGTCAAGTTCTGGCCCGCGGCCCCTGCGATATGCGCCAAGGTACAGCCAAATAACGGCTTAAGGCAACGCTGAACAAGTCCCCCGTGCGCCGCGTTCCCTCGTTTTGGGCGAGTTGCTGCGTTGCAAATCCGCGCCATAGCTTCGGCTATGGCTGTGGTTTGCGCCTTGCATCTCATCCCAAACCGAGGTTCGCATCATCACGGGGACTTATTCAGCCTCGCCTTAAGCCTTCGCCGTTTTGCGGCGGCGTGATGTGAAACCCAACGCGGCCAAACCGGCGAACATCAAGGCCACAGAGCCCGGCTCTGGCACTCTGTTCAAAGCCAGGTAATCCTGGAAGCTGGCATTTTTGTAAGCGCTGACCGAATACCAGTTGTCATGGGTGGTTTCCAAGCCATCCAACCAGCCTTGGGCCAAGGCAACCGTACCGCTGGTCGCACCGATGGCGGAGAAGTTGCCATCACTCAAGTTGTAGCTCGCCTTGCCACCAACGGCCGCGGTCTCGTTGACGATTTCCCAGACAGCGAGTTGCATGGCGGCCGACTCGTGCGCCGTCACGCTGGTGCCAGCGTTCCAAATGTCGAACTCGGTGAACAGGCGACCCAAGGCGTCAGATTTCTGAGTCCCAAAATAGCTCAGACCATCAACCAAGGTGTATTGCTGCGCCGACGAAGTGGCCGGCTGAAAGATGTCCACGCAGTAAGCCAAGATGGAACTGATCACCCCCGCATCGTCGCGGACAAAACGCATTTCACCAGCGTTAACCGTGCTGTTGTAACTTGGGCTGGTATTCGACAGGGCAACGACTTCCGATCCGTAAGCCATGCCGTTGTATGCCAGCGTGGTGGCCTGTGCTGAAACGCTCATACCAGCCCATGCGGCGGCAATCGCAAAAATACGTACGGATTTCGATGGAAGACCAGATGCAAACAACTTCATGATGCGAAGCTCCTAAAAAGAAATGTGGAACCAAAACAAATTTTCAAGAACTTTGCATACTATTTAAATACAAAAATCCAGATTGTGAACTTGTGCACTCACACAAAGCATTACTGCATCGAACAGCGCAAACCGTGACGTACCACACGCTAGATTCGCGCGGGCTCAACCAAGCAGCCACGAACCACGGGTCTACGCAGCCGAGCACCCGCACAGTAGGACAAGCCCCGTACCAACTATTGACGCCCGACCACACAATCACTCGCAAAGGAGTGATGCATGGAAGACAAGTTCTGGCTGAAGAGTTATCCCGCCCAAGTGCCGCATGAGATTGACGTCACCCCGTTCAGTTCGCTGACCCAGTTGTTGGAAGACGCACTGCAAAAACATGCGTCGCAACCCTTCTCCGTGTGTATGGACCGCTGGATGTCCTACGGTGAACTGGATGCACTCTCCCTGTCCCTGGCCAACTGGCTGCAATCGTGTGGGCTGAAACCCGGCGCCCGGGTGGCCATCATGCTGCCTAACATTCCGCAGTTCGCCACCACCATGCTGGCGGTTTTGCGCGCGGGCTACACCTGCGTCAATGTCAACCCGCTGTACACGCCGCGCGAGCTGGAGCATCAGCTCAAGGACTCCGGCGCCACCGCCATCGTCATCCTGGAGAACTTCTGCAAAACCCTGGCCGAAGTCGTGGACCACACACCCGTGCAACACGTGGTGGTCACCGCCATGGGTGATCTGCTGGGCGCAGCCTATGGCCGCTGGATCACCTTCGCCGTACGCCACCTGGCCAAGATGGTGCCGCCCTACACCTTGCCGCAACGCGCCGGCTTGCAGGTCACCCCGTTCAACCAAGCGCTGGCCAAGGGCAAAACGCTGCAGCGCCAACCGGTGGCCGCGACGCTGGACTCCATTGCGTTTCTGCAATACACCGGCGGCACCACCGGTTTATCCAAGGGCGCGGTGCTGACCCACCGCAACATCGTGGCGGCCGTGCTGCAGTCCGAGGCCTGGTTCTCCCCGGCGCTGGCCAAGCTGGGTGATGCGCGCAAAGTCAACGCCATTGCAGCCCTGCCGCTGTACCACATCTTCGCGCTGACGCTGTGCCTGATGGGCATACGCCTGGGCTCACACCTTACGCTGGTGCCGAATCCGCGCGACATCGGCAAGTTCATCAAGGTGCTGAAGAAGCGGCCCTTCCACATCCTGCCCGCCGTCAACACCTTGTTTAATGCGCTGCTGCAACACCCAGAGCTGTCCTCGGTCGATTTCAGCCAGCTGTGCATCTCGCAAGCCGGCGGCATGGCGGCTTCCGAGGGCACGGCCAAACGCTGGAAAGACGTGACCGGCTGCGTGATGATAGAAGGCTGGGGCATGAGCGAGACCTGTGCCATCGGCACCAACACCCCGGTCAACGCCACCGTGTTCACCGGCACCATAGGCCTGCCGCTGCCCAGCATCGATATCGCCATCAAGAACGAGGAAGGTGAGTCGCTGCCGGCCAACGCCGTGGGTGAAATCTGCATCCGTGGCCCCAACGTCACGCCAGGCTATTACCAGCAGCCGGCCGAGAATACCAAGGCCTTCACCGCCGATGGCTTCATGCGCACCGGCGACATCGGCCTGATGGAAGACAGCGGCTACGTGCGCATCGTCGACCGCAAGAAGGACATGATTCTGGTCAGCGGCTTCAACGTGTTCCCCAATGAACTGGAGAACGTGATCTCGCTCTGCCCCGGCGTGGTGGAATGCGCCGCCATTGGCGTGCCCGACGAGATGCAGGGCGAGGCCATCAAGGTGTTCATCGTCTCCAACGACCCCAACCTGACCGAAGCCGACGTGGCCGCCTACTGTGCGAAGCAGCTCACCGGCTACAAGCGGCCCAAGTTCATCGAGTTCCGCAAAGAGCTACCCAAGACCAACGTCGGCAAAATCCTGCGTCGGGCCTTGCGCAGCGACGTCAAGTGACCCCCACTGAAAGCCTGCCGCCCGGCATGGCCGTTCTGGAGCGCGGCTGGCTTTCGGCCAACAACATCGTGCTGCAGGGGCGGCACGGCACGGCGCTGGTCGATAGCGGCTACTGCACCCACGCCGCGCAAACCCTGCAGCTTGTGGCGCACACGCTGCAAGGCCAGCCGCTCGACCAACTGCTCAACACCCATTTGCACAGCGACCACTGCGGCGGCAATGCGGCGCTGCAAGCGGCCTACCCCAAGGTGGTGACGCACATTCCGCCCGGCCAGGCGACACACGTCGCCACGTGGGACGCCAACGCCTTGAGCTACACCCCCACCGGCCAAACCTGCCCGCCGTTCAAGTTTGATGTTTTGCTGCAACCCGGCACAGAGGTCGCCCTGGGCGAGCAGCTCTGGCAGGTGCACGCCGCCCCGGGCCACGACCCACACTCGGTGGTTTTCTTCGAGCCGATCTCGCGCGTGCTGTTGTCGGCCGACGCGTTGTGGGAACACGGTTTCGGTGTGATCTTCCCGGAACTGGAGGGTGTCCACGCCATGGACGAGGTGGCCGCCACTCTCGACCTGATTGAACGCTTGGCACCGCAGACCGTGGTGCCAGGCCATGGCCGGGTTTTTTTTGACGCGCCCAGCGCCCTGGCCGGCGCCCGCAAACGGCTCGACGGCTTTGTGCAAAACCCGCTGAAACACGCCCACCACGCGGCCAAGGTGCTGCTGAAGTTCAAGCTGCTGGAATTGCACCGCGTGGAGCGCAGCGCCCTGGCCCGCTGGACCACGCAGACGCCCTACTTCCACCTGCTGCAGCAGCGCTTCTTCGCCGATGTAGCCGCGGGTGAATGGTTTGAGCAACTGCTGCAGGACCTGGTGCGCGCCAAGGCCGCAGCGCTGGAAGGCGACTGGGTTCTGGACATCTGAGCCGCTTGGTAAAATGTCCGGCTTGCGCCGCCAGCCCGTGGATCGTGAATCCCAGGCTAGAGCCGCCCCCGCGCTGCCCTACGCGCCCCGACACCTCCTGGAATCCATCTTGTCTTTCCTTGCCGAAACCCGCCGCCGCCGCACGTTTGCCATCATTTCCCACCCGGACGCGGGTAAAACCACGCTGACCGAAAAGCTATTGCTGTTCTCGGGCGCGATCCAGATCGCCGGCTCGGTCAAGGCGCGCAAGGCCTCGCGCCACGCCACCTCCGACTGGATGGAAATCGAAAAGCAGCGCGGCATTTCGGTCGCCTCGTCGGTGATGCAGATGCTTTACCGCGAGCACGTGATCAACCTGCTCGACACCCCCGGCCACAAGGACTTCTCGGAAGACACCTACCGCGTGTTGACCGCCGTCGACTCGGCGCTGATGGTGATTGACGCGGCCAACGGTGTTGAAGCGCAAACCCGCCGCCTGATCGAGGTTTGCCGCCAGCGCGACACCCCCATCATCACCTTCGTCAACAAGATGGACCGCGAAGTGCGCGAGCCGCTGGACATCATGGACGAGATCGAACGCGAACTCGGCATGCCCTGCGTGCCCATGACCTGGCCCGTGGGCCAGGGCAAGACCTTCGGCGGCATCATGAACCTGCGCACGCAGACCATGACGGTGTTCGACTCCGGCAAGGAGCGCCTGCCACAAGAGTTTGAAACCATTCCACTGAGCGACCGCGCAACCTTGTTGGCCCGCTTCGGCCACGAGTTTGAAACCGCCGAGCAAAGCATGGAACTGGCCGTGGGCGCATCACCGGTGTGGGACCACGAAGCTTTCCTGGCTGGCAAACAAACGCCGGTGTTCTTCGGCTCCGGTGTGAACAACTTCGGGGTGATGGAAGTGCTGGACGCGCTGGTCGACCTGGCGCCTTCGCCACAGCCGCGCATCAGCACCACGCTGGTCAACCGCCAGCCTGTGGTCAAGGAAATCAAGCCCGAAGACACGGCCTTTGCGGGCGTGGTGTTCAAGGTGCAAGCCAACATGGACGCCAACCACCGCGACCGCATCGCCTTTGTGCGCATGGCCTCGGGCAAATACACGCCTGGCATGAAGCTCAAGGTGCAGCGCACCGCCAAGGAACTGCGCCCGACCTCGGTGGTCACCTTTCTGTCGCAACGCCGCGAAGCGGTGGATGAGGCTTACGCTGGCGACATCATCGGCTTTACCACCCACGGCGGCGTGCAGTTGGGCGACACCATCACCGATGGCGCGTCGCTGCAGTTCACCGGCCTGCCGTTCTTCGCGCCCGAGCTGTTCACCACTGTGATCCTGAAGAACCCGCTGCGCACCAAGCAGCTGCAACAGGGCCTGGCGCAATTGGGTGAAGAAGGTGCAATCCAGGTGTTCAAACCCGATGTGGGCGGCCCCATGCTGCTCGGCGCGGTGGGGCAACTGCAGTTTGAAGTGGTGCAGCACCGCCTGAAGACCGAGTACGACGCCGACGTCAAACTCGAGTCCTGCCAATACACCGGCGCACGTTGGATCACCGCCGACACCCCGGCCGAGCTGCGCGCCTTCACCGACGCCTACCCCATGCGCATGGCGCACGACGCGGCCGAAACCCTGGCCTACCTCTGCACCTCGCCCTACGACGTGCGGCTGGCCCAGGAACGCTTCCCCAAGATCCACTTCCACCCGCTGCGCGAACACGCCGGCCTGGCACTGCAAAACGCCGGTTAAGCGCAGCCGATGACGATGCAAGCCTTGGCCAACTGGCCAGCCCCCAGCGGCAACACGCTGCTGGGTGTGTTCACCGACATTGACGACACCCTGACCGCCGACGGCGCCATCACCCCGGATGCGCTGCAGGCGCTGGCCGACCTGAAGGCCGCAGGCCTGAAGGTGATTCCGATCACGGGCCGTCCCGTGGGTTGGAGCGAACCCATGGCCGCGCACTGGCCGGTGGACGCCATCGTGGCGGAAAACGGCGCCGTGGCCTTGTTACCGCCGACCTCGCCGGCGCGCGCTGGCTTGAACGAAAAAGGCCTGCTAAGCCCACCCGACCAGCGTTGGCAGCTACAAAAACTATACCAACAAGATACCGCCACACGCAGCGCCAACTTTGCGCGCATGCAAGCGGTGCTGCAGCAGATCGAGCAAACCGTGCCCGGCGCCCGCCGTGCCGAAGACTCGCCGGGGCGCGAAACCGACATCGCCATAGACCACAGCGAGTTCACCCATCTGCCACAAGCGGCGATCGACCAGGCCGTGGCACAAATGCGCGCCGCCGGCATGAATGCCACGGTCAGCAGCATTCACATCAACGGCTGGTTTGGCGCGCACAACAAACTTGAAGGGGCACGCTGGATCACCCAGGCCTTGTTTGGCCGCGATCTGGATGCCGAGATGGCGCGCTGGGTCTATGTGGGTGACTCGACCAACGACCAGTTGATGTTCCAGACGTTTGAACATTCGTTTGGCGTGGCCAATATTCGCCGCTTCGAAGCCCGCTTGAGCCACCTGCCGCGCTACATCACGCCCAGTGAACGCGGCAGCGGCTTTGCCGAGGTGGCACGCGCCATACTGGCCGCGCGCACCGGCGTTTAGTCCTTGGCCGCAGAGGTGGTAGAAGCCGTAGAGGCCGCAGGCTTTTCCCTGGCCGCCAGCGCGGCCTTGCCTCGCGCCAGCAGTGGCTTGAGTTTGCGCCACCAGAGTTCGCGCTGCCAGCCCAGCAGCCCGGCCAGCACCCGCGGGTTGTAGCCCACCAAGCCCCAGCGCTCGCGGCGCGCACTCATCCAGACTTTTTTGTAGGCATCGTCGCCGACCAGAAAGTCCACCTCGCGCACGCCGTCCACCGTCAGCACATGCTCCATCAGCAAGGCGGACACCAAGGTGCCGGGTGAGTAGGCCTTGAAGTTTTCGTCGTAGGCCACTTTGTAGATGTCGGCCTTGCCATGGGCCACGGTCCAGATCTGCGCAGCGATGGGCTGGTCCTTCATCCAGGCCAAACCCATGCGCAGCCAACCCTTGTCGGCGCAGGTGCGGATCAGGCCGGGCACAAATTCGGCAAAGGGCTCGTCCTTCTTCCAGCTCGCGCTGTAGACCTTTTGGTAGGCTTCAATGGCCTGCTCCAGCGCCTGCGGCGATGCCGTGTCCACCAGCTCTATACGCCCGCCTTCCTCTACCAGTTTGGCGCCATGGCGCTTGATGGTGCTGCGGAAGTTGGCCTTGCGCTGCATCAGGTAACCCTTCCAGTCGCTTCGCACCGGCTCGTACCAATTGCCAAAACAAAAGAAGTCAAAGTGGCGCAGCCCGCCCAGGCTCATCGCCTGCTGCAGCAGTTGAAACTGGGCCGCGCCATGGTCCATGGGCGACAGGTTGACCGTGGCCAGGCGCGGCCAACTTTTCTTCAGCGCGCGAAACAGCACGGCGACGTCCTGCGCTGTCGCGGATGCTGCCAGGCATGGCGCGTAGAGCGCGGTGTAGTAGTTGGCCAACGCGCGCAGCGTGAGCACACCCTGTTCGCGGTCCACACGCAATGGCAGTACCGCCAACACTTCAGAGGTGCGGCGCAAGACATAAAACCAGAGGTCGTTGGTCTGATCGGCGAACACTTTGTCGACGAGGTTGGCATACCAGCTCCAGCCCAGCTGCATGCTGGTGTGCTCGGCCCGTTCCATCAACGCGCGCGCATCGTCGGGCAGATCGCTCAGAGCCTGGCAGCCCTCAACCGTCAGATCAGCCTCGGTATGGATACGCTTCATGCAACTCCTGTGATGTGTTGTGCGTGGGTCATTTTTAGCTGTTGTTCAGCGCCTGCTGCAAGGTCTTCAGCATCCAGTCCATGTGCTGGTCCTGCAGTTCCTGGTGACAGGGCAGATGCAGCAGTTCCAGACGGTACTGTGTGGCCGAACGGCAGTGCGACAGCGCCAGGTCATCCCAGCGCCAAACCGGCAGGCCCTGGCGTTTGAGGCGGAAGAATACCGTCTCGGGGGCCAGCAGCCGCAGCGGGAACATGTAAGGAACCGTCTCCGGTGCCAACGTGGGTAACAGCGGCACACAACCGGCGAGCGAGCTGGTCGCGTCCACCCAGCGTTTGTAGTTGCGCCTTCTGGCCTCGACCAATTGCGGCACATCCGTCATGTGCATCACGGCACGCGACCAAGCCAATCCGGCCTGCCCTTGCAGCGCGGGATTGTAGTCATGCGACAGACCACGCGGCAGCAGGCGATCGGCGGATGCCGCAGGCACATTTTCTGGCGCGGCAGTTGCCGCTGCTGACAGCGGTGGCGCGGGCTGGCGCTGGTTTTGCATGAATTGCCAGACACCGCGCAGCTCCGCCTTCAGGCCCGGATGAGCGGGCCGCAACACATGCAGGTCTTCTGGGCGGCTGCCCCATAACAAGCCACCATCCGCGCACGGGAAAAACTTGGGCGGGCTGGCGATGGCAAAACGCCCCCAGCGGCCGAACTGTGCCTGTCGCTCGCCGCCAAACAAGGCATGTGAGCAGTCCTCTATCAGGTCCACGCCGTACTGCTCACACAAGGCCTTGATCGCAGACAGGTCACGCACAAAACCAAAATAATGCGGCACCAATACACAGCGGATCTGCGGTTGCGCCTGCAGGGTTTTCTCCACCGAAGCCAGGTCGGGCGTCAGATCCGGCAACACCTCATAAAGGTACAGCGGAGCAGCCAGGGCAATGGCCGGGTCCAGCATGGTCCGGCAATGGTAGGAGGGTGCGAGAAAGCCGGCATTCGGCCCCACGCCCAGACAACGCAAGGCTTCGAAAAGCGCATAACGCGCACGTGTGAAAAACAGCGCACCGTCGGCCCCGGCATGTGCAGTGCGAAACCCAGGCCTTGCGCGGTGCGGCAACAGCTGCCAGGCGCGGCGCGGCGTGACCGGCAGGCGCGGCGACGGGAAATCAAACGCGCCAGGTTCAAAACGCAGAAACTGCTGGTCAAAGCCGCTTTCAAGCGCCGCTTGCATTTCGGACTGCTGCATGTGTTCCACCCGCAATACACCTCTCTGTTCCACAAAAGTCTGCCTCGTCCACGGCGGCACGGCCTCAGCTGGATTTGCCGCCGGTTTTGTTGCCAAGCGCCACACAGCAGCCGAAAAAATGCTCCGCGCAGTCTAACGTCTGTACATCACGACAATACACGTCGCGGCCCACGCGCAGCTCAGCCGGCATCAGTTTCGGCACGTGTGATGCCCAGGCGCCGCGCCATCCTCGCCAGGTTGGCCCGGTCAAGCCCCAAGGTGCGCGCGGCCGCGGCCCAACTGCCGCGGTGTTGCGCCAAGGCCTGGGCAATCATGTCGCGCTCCAGCTTCTCCACCGCCACACGCAGCGCGACCGGAGCCGCCCCGGTTGCCGCCGCTGTGGCGGCTGAGGGTGTTGGCTGTGCAGACGCAACTGCGTCGGTCGCCAGTCCCAAGTCCTCGGCCTCCAGTGTCAACATCTGCGGCCGCGGTGTGTGCCGGCCCAGGGCCTTGAGCACACTCCGGCCCAGCAAATGCTCCAGTTCACGCACATTGCCGGGCCAGGGGTAGGCCAGCAGCGCGGCCTGCGCCTCGGCGCTGAGCCGCACGCTGCGCAGGCCCAGGCGCGAGCGGTTTTCCTCCAGGAAGCCACCGGCCAGCGGCAGCACATCGCGGCCACGGTCGCGTAATGCGGGCACACGCAAAGGGTAGACGCTGAGGCGGTGGTAGAAATCGGCACGTAGGTGGCCGGCGCGCACTTCGTCGGCTAGGTCGCGGTTGCTGGCAGCAATCAGGCGCACGTCCACGCGGTGCTCCCGGTCCGAGCCCAAACGCTGCACCTGGCCGCTTTGCAGCACACGCAGCAGTTTCGCCTGCACCGCCAAGGGCAGTTCGGCCACCTCGTCCAAAAACAGGGTGCCGCCATCGGCCAGCTCAAACTTGCCGCCACGCTCGGCCACAGCCCCGGTGAAGGCGCCGCGCACATGGCCGAAGAGTTCACTCTCCACCAGGTTGTCGGGCAGCGCCGCGCAGTTGACCGCCACCATGGGCCGCGTGGCGCGGCTGGAGGCGGCGTGCAGCGCCTGCGCCACCAGTTCCTTGCCGGTGCCGGTTTCGCCCTGGATCAAGACACACAACTCGCTGGGGCCCACCAGCGCGATTTCCTTCATCAGTTGGCGGTGCGCCGGGCTTTGCCCGGTCAGGGTGCGCGGCAGACTGCTGCTGGCCGCTTGCTGGTAGACCTCGGCCCGGTCTTCCAGGCGGCGTATGCGCTGCGCCACCGCCACGGTGGCCGCGGCCAGGCTGGCGAAGGCTTGCAGAGTTTCCGGTGACTTGGCGGCAAAGCGGTTGACGCTGAGCGCATCCAGCGTGAGCAAGCCCCAGGGCTGGCCGTCCAACTGCAATGCGCAGCCCATGCAGTCGTGCACCGGCAGATGGCCGTCAATGCCGTCCACCAAACCATCGTAGGGGTCTGGCAAGCCACAGTCGGCGGCGAAGCGCACCGGGCCGGGCGCCGCCAACAGGGCTTCAAAACGCGGATGTTCGGCCAGCTTGAAACGCCGGCCCAAGGTGTCGCCGGACAAGCCATCCACCGCCAAGGGCACGAGGCGGTCGCCATCCAACTGCAGCAGCGCAACCGCATCACACGGCAACAAACGCCGCAAGGTTTGCAACATGCGACGGTAACGCTCGGCCTCGGGCACATCGCGGGCCAAATCGGCGGTCAGCGGCAGCAAGGCTTCGAGCAGCGGGTTTGATGTCATAAACACTCCAATGGTGTCATTATGACCCACCACTCAATCGAGTCATTATGACTTTATCAACCCTAAGCCATTGATTTAAAACCTATCACCGCTTGGCACGGCGGTTGCAATACCGTACTACCTTTAACCCTCGGAGCCTCTCTTATGCTGACCGCCGCCCAACGTGCCATTGTCTCGTCCACCGTGCCCCTGCTGGAACAAGGCGGCGAAGCACTCACCACACACTTCTACAAACTGATGCTGGCCGAGCATCCCGAGGTGCGCCCGTTTTTCAACCAGACCCACCAGGCCAGTGGCGACCAGCCGCGCGCGCTGGCCAACGGTGTGCTGATGTACGCCAAGAACATAGACCGGCTCGAAGCCATGGGCCCGCTGGCGACGCAAATCGTCAACAAACACGTGGCGCTGCAGGTGCAGCCCGAGCACTACCCCATCGTTGGAGCCTGCCTGCTGCGCGCCATCCGTGAAGTGCTGGGTGCGGAGATTGCCACCGATGCGGTGATCGACGCCTGGGGCGCTGCCTACGGCCAACTGGCCGACATCCTGATAGGCGCCGAAAAACAGCTCTACGACAGCCAGGCTTCGGCCCCCGGCGGCTGGCGTGGCGAGCGTGCGTTCACGGTAGAACAAAAGGTGGCCGAGTCGGACGAAATCACCTCCTTCCACCTGGTGCCCGCCGATGGCGGCGCCCCCATGGACTTTCTGCCCGGCCAATACATTGGCCTGCGTCTCAACGTCAACGGAGAAGACATACGCCGCAACTACTCACTCTCTGCAGCCCCCAACGGCCGCAGCTACCGCATCAGCGTCAAGCGTGAAGCCGGCGGTGTGGCGTCGAACTTTCTGCACGACCAGGTACAGGTGGGCAGCACGCTGCAACTCTACGCACCATCGGGCGAGTTCACGCTGGCCGCGAGTGACAAACCACTGGTGTTGATCAGCGGCGGTGTCGGCATCACCCCGACCCTGGCCATGCTGGATGCGGCGCTGCAAACCCAACGCCCGGTGGTCTTTATCCACTGCGCACGCAACCACCGCGTGCATGCGTTCCGCCACCATATCGAAGCCGCAGCCAGGAAGCACCCACAGCTCACGCGTTACTACTGCTACGACGACGCCACGGGCACGCCCGAAGCCGAGGCGCCGCACGCCAGCGGCCTGTTGGACCCGGCGCGCCTGCAGGCGTGGCTGCCGGCCCACACACGCGACGTCGATGCCTATTTCCTTGGCCCCAAACCCTTTATGCGCGAAGTGCGCCGCCACCTGCGCAGCGCCGGTGTGCCCGAGGCACAGGCACGGCACGAGTTTTTTGGCCCGGCGTCTGCGTTGGAATAACGCGGCAAAAGGCATAGAAACAGACGCTACACCGGCAGGTCGCGCTCCGGCTGCCATGTGGCGTCACAGCCCTGCCCGGCCGCGATCCAGCGGCGTACCCAGCGGCCCAGCAGACGGGTGAGCCAGCGCGGTGTGCCGCTCTGCCTTCCCAGCAAACGCTGCGGCGCCATCAGCAGACCACATTGGTAGCGCTGCTCGGCGTCGCTCCAATGCAGGGCCTTGCAGGCACCGCTGCGGCGGCGCGACACCATCATGCCCAAGGGGCACGGTGCCACCAGACAACACACACCACAGCCGTTGCACGGCGCACCAAAGGCGGGTTTTGCGGGGGCACCGCGGTGCACGTAGATTTGCTGCCAAGCCATGTCAATTGGCTGTGCAGCAGGCGGCTGGGACGAGGAAGATTCGGGAGTTGGCATGGGGGAAGGAGACACTTGCGCGCAGTGTCGTTGCCGCAGGCGCAGCCGTCCAGCGGTTTTTACGCCCTGCCATTCACTCGCAATTCAGTAGCAGCCTACGCAATCGCAGATGGCATCAGAGGGCTATTTTCCTCAAGACGGCATTGGCGCTGGAAAGCTGCCCTTGAGTGCCTGGTACAGCGCAGCAAAGCGTTGGTAGCGCTGCACCAGCTCGGCATCACGCGCCTCGGGGTGGAACAGCTGCACCACAGCCGGGCGGCGGCAGACCTCTGCGGCGCTGCCGCCATCGGCCAGCCAACCCAGGCGCGCCGCGCCAAGCGCCGCGCCCGTGGTCCCGCCGTCCAGGATTTCCAGCGGCATTCGCAGCACATTGGCCAGCAACTGAACCCACCAGGCGCTGCGTGTGCCCCCGCCCACGGCCGACAAGGCGTGCACCGGCGTGGCGCGTGACAAGCTGCGCCAGCCATCACACAAACCAAAAGCCACACCCTCGGCCACGGCGTAAGCTATTTGCGCCGGGCCGTGCTGGTGGCCCAAGCCAAACAGCACGGCTTGGGCCTGCGGGTTGTGGTGCGGCGAGCGCTCACCAGAAAGGTAGGGCAAAAACAATGGTGCCTGCGCACGCTCCGCAGGGCCTAAGGATGCAGCTGCGGCCAACATGGCAGCCTCGTTGGCAAAGCCCAGGGTGCGTGTGGCCCAGGTCACGGCGCTGGCGGCGGACAACATCACCGCCATCTGGTGCCACTGCTGCGGCAGCGCATGACAAAACGCATGCACGGCTTGCGCGGGGTTGGGTTCAAAACGCTCGGTCGCCAGGAACACCACACCCGAGGTGCCCAGGGACACAAAGCCCTGCCCCGGCGCCGTCACCCCCATGCCTACAGCGCTGGCCGCGTTATCACCCGCGCCACCGGCGACGGGAATGCCGGCACGCAGGCCCCAGCGCGCGGCCAGGCTGGCCGACAAACCGGCCGCCACCGCACTGCCTTCCACCAGCCTGGGCATATGCGCCTCAGTCAAGCCACAAGCGGCCAACATCGGCGCGGACCAGCGGCGCTGGGCCACGTTTAGCCATAAAGTGCCGGAGGCATCTGAACAGTCGGTCACGGCTTCGCCGGTGAGCCGCAGCCGCAGGTAATCCTTGGGCAACAACACGCGGGCAACACGCGCAAACAGCTCGGGCTCGTGTTTGCGCAGCCACAACAGTTTGGGCGCAGTGAAGCCAGGCATGGCCAGGTTGCCGGTGATGTCGGACTGGCCGGGCACAGCCCGCTCGAGCGCAGCACATTCAGCGGCGCTGCGGCCATCGTTCCACAAAATGGCCGGGCGCAGCACCTGGTCCTGCTGGTCGAGCAACACCGCACCGTGCATCTGACCGGACAAGCCTATGCCACGCACCGCAGACAAGGCCGCCCCATGTGAAGCCGCGAACTGGTCCATCACCCATTCCAGTGCCTGCCACCAGCTGCCTGGCTGCTGCTCGGACCAGAGCGGCCGGGGCTGCTGCACCGTCAATGGCGCATGCGCCACGGCCAGCACTTCATGCTGGGACGAAAGCAACAAGGCTTTGAGTTCTGAGGTGCCGAGGTCGAGTCCGAGATACATGGCGCGGTGGAGAAAAAGAGAATGGGAGAAAAAATCAGCCCTTGCTGCCGTAACGCCCCTCGGCCTGGCGGCGGAAATCCTTAGGTGTCATGCCTTTGATCTGCAGAAAGCGCCGGTTGAAGTTGGCCACGTTGTTGAAGCCCACGTCGTAACAGACATTGCTCACATAACGGTCGGTCTCCATCAGCAACTGGCAGGCGCGGTTGATGCGCAGGCGGTTCACAAAATCGGTGAAGGTGTTGCCCGTGGCGCGCCGAAAGTAACGCGAGAACTGGCTTTCACTCATGCCCGCGCGCGCCGAAATGTCGGACATGGTGAACTGCTCGGCACAGTGGTCGGTGAGGTAGCTGACGATGCCGCTGAGCTGCGCCAGCGAGGCGTCGTCGTCAAAGCTCTGCATCTGCACGGTGGACAACAAGCGGTACTCGGTGCAGCGCGCCAGCTCGCCCAGCAGTTGCAGAAACTCGCCGAATCTTTGCAGGCCGTGGCTGGCCTTGATGCGCTCCAGATGTATACGCACGGTCTCGCTCATGCCAAAAAACTCTATGCCATGGCGCGCGCGTTCCAGCAGGGGCAACACGCCCTGCAACTCACCAATGTGGCTGCTGGCCGCGCGCAACGGTGCGTCGGCAAATTGCAGCACCAGGTCACGCAGGGCCACGCCGCCAGCGGGCGGATCGCTGGAGATCCAGTTGTGCGGCAAGCGTGGGCCGGTGAGCACCAGGTTGCCGGGCTCGAAGTGGCCGATGTAGTCGCCCACAAACAGCTTGCCGCGGGTTTGCACGATCAGATGCAATTCATATTCTTCGTGCTGGTGCCAGCGCACCAGGGGCGTGGGAATGCCATGCTCCAGATAACGCAGGCTGCCATGCATTTCGCGTGGTTCATACCCCAGCGTGGGGTCGCGTCCCAGATCGTGTTCGAGTTCGGGTTCACGTATGCGGTTTCGCAAACTCACCATGTTCATCTCCTTGGGCGAAATGCCGGCTGGCCCAGCGTCATCAACACCGGCCTCTGGCGCAGACATTACCACTGTGCGCCATGGCTGTGCCTGTCATCACGGCAGCAGGTCGGACACTCAGGATTTCGCCGCCGCGCCACAAGCCACAAACGCGGCCACCCGAGCACTGGCACCGCGCAGGGCCGTCACCAGCCGTGCATCACCCGCATACTCGCCCCAGAACGCGACGTTGTCTGCCAGCGCTTGCACCGGGTCTGCGGCATCACACATGGCGTGTGCCACGGCCGGGTCCATGCCCTGGTCCTGGTATTCGTAGGCAAGTTCACCTCGGTGCCAGCGTTGCAAAAACGCCAGGAACAAGGCCGGCAACATCGCCACCGCATCGATGCTCGCGCCACGCGCCAGGCATTCACGTACCGTGGGGGCGATGAAGCCCGGCATCTTGGAAAAGCCGTCCGCCGCAACACGCTGGTTGGTGTCCTCAATCGCAGGATTGCCAAAACGCTCGAGCACGGTATCGCGGTAGGCGGCCAGATCCAGCGGGCTGGGGCTGGCCGGGGTGTCCAGGCATGGCATCACGTCCTTGGTCACGTAGTCAAAGGCCATCTTGCGGATGCGCGCGTCATGCGTGCCTTGGTGGATGTACTGGTAGCCCGCGAGTGTGCCGGCCCAGGCGATGCAGCTGTGTGTGGCGTTGAGCAGGCGGATCTTGGCCTCTTCAAACGGCGCGACCGAGCTGACCATCTGCACCCCGGCAGCTTCCCACTGCGGGCGACCGTTGCAGAAGTTGTCTTCTATCACCCACTGGATGAACGACTCGCCCATGACGGGCGCGGCGTCGGCCCAGCCAGTCGCTTCTTTCACGCGCTGGCGCAACTCGGGCGCAGGACGCGGCGTGATGCGGTCCACCATGGCATTCGGGCATGTGGTGTTGCCTTGCACCCAAGCCATCAGTGTTTCGTCACCCGCCAGTTCTATGAACGACAACAAGCCCCTGCGCACGCGGTCGCCGTTGTGGCGCAGGTTGTCGCAGTTGAGCAGGGTGACCGCACCCGATTGGCGCCGCATACGCTCGCGCAGAATGGCCGTGAGCGCAGCGTAGATGCTGCGTCCGGGCAAACCGTTGCGCGCATTCGCCAGATCGGCCGCAAGTTCCGGCACGGACAGGTCGAGGTTGTTGCGCGCATCGAGGTAATACCCGGCTTCTGTGACCGTGAACGAAATGATGCGGGTGTTGGCGGCGGCACCCAGCGCGATCAACCCGGCCAGATTGGCTTTGTAGGGAATGATCTTGCGGATCGATTCGATGCGTTCATACCGACGCTGGTTCGCAGGGCTCACGGTTTCCAGGGTATAGGCCCCGCCCTGGGCTTCCAAGGCGGCCATCACCTCGGGCATGTCGGGGCGCAGGTTACCGCCGGCCAAGGCCCATGGGCTGCTGGCTGCGGCTGTGAGTTGCCGATAACGGTGCATGTACCACGCCTGGTGCGCGCGGTGGAAAGAGCCGACACCAAGGTGCAGCATGAGCAGTGAATGGGCTAAGGGCATTTGCTTTTCTCCAGCGAGATCTTCTTGACGCGTTGGTGCGCGGTCGGGGTCAAATACGCGCCACCATGCGCCCTGCGCTGTCAAAACAGTGCAAGCTGCTGAGGTCGAATTCGAGCGTCACCGGGTCGCCCACTTCAAGCGCCGTGCGCTCGCTCTGGCGCGAGATCATCGACGTGCCTTTGACCTCGACGTGGATCAGGGTGTCGGCCCCGAGTGACTCGATCAGCTCGACCTTGCCCGGCACACCGCTGCGGCCAGCGGGCAAGACCCGCACACCTTCGGGGCGCACACCTATCAAGCCATCGGATGGCACCGGGAAACCGGTCTGGCCCGAGAGTGAACCGAACCCGGCCAGTTGCGCGGCCTTGACGATGTTCATCGACGGCATGCCTATGAACTGCGCGACGAACTGGTTGGCCGGTTTGTCATACAGATCGAGTGGCGCGCCCACTTGCTCAATCGCACCGTCGCGCAACACCACCACGCGGTCGGCCAGGGTCATGGCTTCCACCTGGTCGTGTGTCACGTAGATGGTGGTCACACCCAGCGCACGGTGCAGCTTGTGGATCTCGACCCGGGTCTGGCCGCGCAATGCGGCGTCGAGGTTGGACAGCGGTTCGTCGAACAAAAAGATCTTCGGTGCACGCACAATGGCACGGCCTATGGCCACACGCTGACGCTGCCCGCCCGAAAGTTCCTTGGGTGTGCGCTGCAGGTACTTGCTGAGGTTGAGGATGTCGGCCGCGTGCTCCACCTTTTGCTTGATGACATCGGGCGCCACCTTGGCCAGTTTGAGCGCGAACGACATGTTGTCGTACACCGTCATGTGCGGGTAGAGCGCGTAGCTTTGGAACACCATGGCCAGATCGCGTTGCGACGACGGCAGGTGGGTGATGTTTTTGCCATCAACATGCAGCGAGCCGCCGTCTATGCTTTCCAGCCCGGCGATCATGCGCAGCAGCGTGGACTTGCCACAGCCGGATGGGCCGACGAAGACAATGAACTCGTTCTTGTGGATGTCGAGATCAACCCCCTTGATGACCTTGTGTTGGCCGAAGATTTTTTCAACACCGCGCAGTTGAAGAAATGACATGATGATTCTTCCTTGAGAGATGGATGCCTAGGCCAGCGGCATGCAGAAATGGGGCTGGCCACGTGGGGCAATGTGTTTACTTGACGGCACCAAAGGTGAGCCCCTGCACCAGTTGCTTCTGGCTGAACCAGCCGAACACGATGATGGGTGCGATGGCCATGAGCGAAGCGGCAGAAAGCTTGGCCCAGAACAGGCCCTCGGGGCTGGAGTACTGCGCGATCAGCGAGGCCAGCGTGCCGGCTTTTGACGAGGTCAGGTTCAAGGCCCAGAAGGCTTCGTTCCACGACAACACCAGGCACAACAGGCCGGTGGAGGCAATGCCACCCATGGTGAGCGGCAGGATCACGTGTTTGAACTCGTCCCACACGCTGGCGCCATCCAGGCGCACGGCTTCCAGAATGTCCTTGGGCACTTCCTTGAAGGCGCTGTAGAGCATCCACACCATGATGGGCAGGTTGGACAAGGTGAACACGATGATCAGCGCGGTGACCGAGTCGAGCAGGCCCGCGGTCTGCGCCATCACATACACCGGCACCAGCGCCCCCACGGCGGGCATCATCTTGGTGGAGAGCATCCACATCAGGATGTCGCGTGTTTTCTTGGTGGGGAAAAAGGCCATCGAATACGCGGCCGGCACCGCGATGATGATGCCCAGGATGGTGGAGCCCAAACTGGTGATCAACGAGTTGACGGCGTAGTGCAGGTAGTCGCTGCGCGCCTGCACCTCACGGAAACCTTCCAGCGTGGGTGTGAAGATGAATTGCGGCGGCACGGCAATCGCCTGCATCTCGGTCTTGAACGCTGTGAGGAACACCCAGAACAGCGGAAAAAACAGCAGCAGCGCGAGCCCCCAGGCCGAGATCGTGCGCAGCCACGGAAAAGCATTTTGGTTCATGGTGTTGTTCTCCCGGGGTTCAGTCGAGGTTCTTGCCGACCATGCGGATCAGGAACACGGCGGCGATGTTGGCCAGGACCACGGCGAACAAGGCCCCAGCCGAAGCCACACCCACATCGAAGTTCATCAGCGCTTGTTTGAAGATCAGGAACGCGAGGTTGGTGCTGTCGTTACCCGGGCCACCGCTGGTGGTGGTGAAAATTTCGGCAAACACGCTGAGCAGGAAGATCATTTCTATCATCACCACCACGGCGATGGAACGCCCCATATGTGGCAGCACCAGGTACCAGAACTTGTCGAAGCGGGTGGCACCGTCCATGCCGGCGGCGTCCATCTGTTCGCGGTCCAGCGACTGCAGCGAGGTGATGAAGATCAGGCAGGCAAACGGCAGCCACTGCCACGACAACATGATGATCACCGACAGCAGCGGGAACTCGGTCATCCAGTCGATCGGTGTCAGCCCGAAGAAGCGCCACACATGCGCCAGCACCCCGTAGATAGGGTTCATCATCATGTGTTTCCACAGCAAGGCGTTCACCGTGGGCATAACGAAGAACGGCGAGATCAGCAGCACCCGCACAATGCCCTGGCCGGGAAACGGCTCGTTGACCAGTAGCGCCAGGCCCACACCGAGCACCACGGTGATGATGATCACCGAACCCAGCAGTTGCAGCGTATGCAGCACCGACGGCCAGAAGTCGGGGTCGGTGATGAAGTAGTGGTAGTTTTCCAGGCCGACGAATCCGGTCTCGCCAGGATTCATCAGGTTGTAGCGGATGACGGAGAAATAAAGCGTCATCACCAGTGGAACAATCATCCACAGGAACAGGGTCACGATGGACGGTGCCATCAATACACGGGGTAGGAAACGGCTCATGGGGGGCTTTCGAATACGGGACGATCCGATGGAACCTGTTGGCCCCCACCCTGCCCGCCATGGGCAGGTGGTGGCACAAAGTCATACAGGTGTGTTCGGGACAGACCTGGGCCTCATGCCCTGGGTCTGCAGCCACGCAGCAGGGTGCGGCTCAGCCAGAAGGCTGGCCCGCACCGATGGGCTTACTTCTTGTAGTAGCCGCCTTTGCTCATCTCACGCTCGGCCACGGTTTGCGAGGTCTTGAGCGCCGCGTCCACCGTTGTTTTGCCAGCCAGTGCCGAACTCATTTGTTGCCCCACGGCAATGCCAATGGCCTGGAACTCGGGAATGGCGGCGTATTGCACACCCACATACGGCGACTTAGGCAAGGTGCTGTCGTTCGGGTTCGCAGTCTCAATCGCCTTCAGCTCCGTAGCAGCGAAGCGCGCCACCTTCTGGAACTCGGGGCTGGCGTAGGTCGACTTGCGTGTGCCCGTGGGCACGGATTGCCAGCCCACTTCTTTGGCCACCAGTTTCACGTAGTCTTTGGACGTGGCCCAGGTGATGAACTTCTGCGCCAGCTCGGGCTTCTTGGAAGAAGCGGGCACGGCCAGGTTCCACGACCACAGCCAGTTCGCACCCTTGGGCGTCACCGCGGTGGGGGCTTGCACAAACTCGGCCTTGTCGGCCACCTTGGATTGTTTGGGGTCGCTGACAAACGAGGCGGCGATCGACGCATCTATCCACACACCACACTTGCCTTCGTTGAACAACGCCAGGTTTTCGTTGAAGCTGTTGGCCGAGGCGCCGGGCGGGCCGTACTTCTTCATCAGATCTACGTAGAGCGTGATGGCGTCCTTCCAAGGCTTGGTTTCAAGCTGTGGTTTCCAGGCCATGTCGAACCACTGGCCACCAAAGGTATTCACCATGGTGGTGATCAGGGCCATGTTGTCGCCCCAGCCCGGCTTGCCACGCAGGCACAGGCCGTACACCCCCTTGGCCGGGTCATGGATCTTGGCGACGATGTTGGCAATGTCGGTCCACGTAGGATTGCTTGGCATGGTCAGGCCTGCAGCCTTCACCAGGTCCGCGCGGTACATGGTGATGGAGCTTTCGGCGTAAAACGGCGCGGCGTAGAGCTTGCCGTCGGTGGTCAGGCCGTTGCGGATGGCCGGCAGCATGTCGTCCACATCGTAGGCGGCATCGGTTTTGATCGGGGCCAGCCAGCCCTTCTTCGACCAGATGGGGGCTTCGTACAGGCCAATGGTCATCACGTCGAACTGGCCGCCCTTGGTGGCGATGTCGGTGGTGACACGTTGGCGCAAAACACCCTCTTCCAGCGTCACCCATTTGAGAGAAACGCCGGGGTTGGCGGCCTCGAAATTTTTGCCCAGTTTCTGCATCTCGATCATGTGCCCGTTGTTCACGGTGGCAATAACCAAGTCTTCAGCCTGGCTGCCGGCAGCGCCCAGCAGGCCGACGATGGCAGCAGCACAAATCTTCAATTTCATGAAAAGTCTCCTGTGTTTTCGGGAACCGCCGCTGCATTGCGTATACAACTTGCGGGTCACGAAATAGTAGGAGAGCGGAGGCTATGAGGCCGATACCTCAGAAGCGAGTTCTGATACTTGTTTGCGCCAAAGATCTGGTGTTAACCCTAGATGGCGTTGTTAAAGTATCGGAAATGAGCAAATCTGCGTGAAATAGTGCCCAAAGCAGTTGGCAAAACCAGCAAACGGGCCGATCCGGAATTCAAGTATCAAATTGGCAGTTCAAGCAAGCCCAACATGCGGTAAAAGCTATGGATACAGGAGCACCCGTGTGCAGCGAGCAGGTCGTTTGCTGCCGCTTCAGCCCGCACGCTGGACAAAGCCGTCGAGCACATTCACCGCATTGACCCCGACCTCGGCCACGGCATAACCCCCTTCAAACACCAGCACCGTGGGCAGGCCGGCGGCCGCCAGGTCTTCCCCCACCCGCAGGAAATCGGCGCTCTGCAGCTGGAATCCGGCGATGGGGTCACCGGCAAACGTGTCCACACCCAGCGATACCACCAAGGCATCGGCACCAAATGCGGCGATGCTTTGCAGCGCCACGGCCAACGCCGCACGCCAGCGGGCGAAATCGCTGCCGTGCGGCAGCGGCAGATTGAGGTTGGCACCCAGGCCCGCGCCCTGCCCCAACTCGTCGGCATAACCCAGGTAATAGGGGTATTCGGTGTGCGGGTCACCGTGTACGCTGGCAAAAAACACGTCGGGCCGGTCATAAAAAATCGCCTGCGTGCCGTTGCCGTGGTGGTAGTCGATGTCTAACACCGCCACACGTTGCACACCGGCATCACGCAATGCCTGCGCCGCAATCGCTGCGTTGTTCAGGAAGCAGTAGCCGCCAAAGAAGTCGGCTCCGGCGTGGTGGCCTGGCGGGCGCGTCAGCGCAAACGCGGAACGCTCACCCTGCAGCACTTTTTGTACCGCCGTCAATGCACAAAACGCACCGGTCTGCGCCGCACGCCAGGTGCCGGAGGTGAGCGGCGAACCCGCGTCGTACGAGAACAAACCCATGCGCGCGGGAAAGCTCGCGGGCAACACGTCGGAGCGAAAACTGCGTATAGGCCAGTACGACGGAATTGCATCACGCTCGGCATTGGCCGGGTCCAGCGCCACCCACTCGTCCCAGGCGCCGGCCAGAAAATCGACGTAGCGCGCAGCGTGCACACGCGTGATGGCGTCAAGGCCAAAGCCTTGCGGCGCCTCTATGTGGCCCAGCTTGCGGCTTTGCAACTCGGCCAGTACGTAGTCGGCGCGTGCCGGCACTTCCACACACGGCACAAGATTGCCGCGGTACATCTCCATCTTGCCGTGGTGCAGAGGGTGTTGGTCGTTGTAGATGGTCAGCATGGTGAGTCAATCTCCGTTACGTGCCAGCACGGGCGCCAAGGCCTGGCCGGTATGGGTGCCGAGTTGCACCAGCTTTTCGGGCGTTGCGGCAGCGACGATTTGCCCACCACGCGTGCCGCCATCGGGACCGAGGTCTAGCACCCAGTCGGCTTCGGCGATGACGTCGAGGTCGTGTTCGATCACCACCACGCTGTGGCCGGCGTTCACCAGACGGTGCAGCACGTGGATCAGCTTTTCCACGTCGGCCATGTGCAGGCCGACCGTGGGTTCGTCCAGCACGTAGAGGGTGTGCGGTGCTTTCTGGCCGCGCCGGCCGACTTCATCGCGCACCTTGCTGAGTTCGGTGACCAGCTTGATGCGTTGCGCCTCGCCGCCGCTGAGCGTGGGCGAAGGTTGGCCAAGCGTGAGGTAGCCCAGGCCCACATCCTTCAGCAGTTGCAGCGGGTGCGCAATGCTGGGCATGGCGGCGAAGAACTCGACCGCTTCGTCCACTTCCATCTGCAGCACATCGCCAATGTTTTTGCCGCGCCAGGTCACCGCCAAGGTCTCGGGGTTGAAGCGAGCGCCATGGCAGGTTTCACACTTCACCTTCACGTCGGGCAAGAAGCTCATGGCGATGGTGCGTATGCCCTGGCCTTCGCAGCTGGGGCAACGGCCGTCGCCGGTGTTGAACGAGAAGCGTGCAGGGCTGTAGCCGCGCGCGCGCGCCTCCAGCGTTTCGGCAAACAGCTTGCGGATGGTGTCCCAGAAACCGATGTAGGTGGTGAGACACGAGCGCGGCGTTTTGCCTATGGGCGTTTGATCAACTTCGAGCACGCGGTCCACGGCTTCGTAACCCGTGACATCGCTGCAGCCAATCCACGGCGCGCGTTTGCCGGCATCCCAATCGTCGCGGCCGGCTTTGGTGGCGCGCTGCTGCACGGCGGCTTGCACATTGGTCAACAACACGTCGCGCGCCAGCGTCGATTTGCCCGAGCCGCTGACGCCGGTGACGGCCACCAGACGGTGCAGCGGTACACGCGCTTCGACGTTTTGCAGGTTGTGCAACTGGGCGCCGCGCACGGTGATCCATGGCTGCGCGTTCTCGCCTTCCGCAGCCGTCGTCGTCACTTCGCGGCGCGCTGCGAGCGGATGGCGAATGGCGTGCAACAGGTAGCGGCCGGTCACCGATTCGGCCACGGCCGATACATCGGCCACCGAACCCTGCGCCACCACCTGCCCGCCACGTTTGCCGGCGCTGGGGCCGATGTCGATGATGTGGTCGGCACGGCGAATGGTGTCTTCGTCGTGCTCCACCACCACCAGCGTATTGCCCTTGTCGCCGAGCTTGTGCAGGGCGTTGAGCAGGATCTGGTTGTCGCGCGCGTGCAGGCCTATGGTCGGCTCGTCGAGCACGTAACAAACGCCCTGCAAATTGCTGCCCAACTGCGCCGCCAGACGGATGCGCTGCGCCTCGCCGCCGGAGAGGCTGGGCGCGCCACGGTCCAGCGTCAAATAACCCAGGCCCACTTCTTCGAGGAAGGCCAGGCGGTTGGCGATTTCGGGCACCAGGTCGCGGGCAATGCCGGTTTCGCGTTCACTCAGCTTGTGTTCGGCTTGCAGCTGTGTGACCCAGCTCGACACCTCGGCCACACTCATGCTAGCCAGCGAAGTGATGGCCTGGCCGTCGAAGCGCACGGCGCGTGCCGTGGCATTGAGGCGTGTGCCGCTGCAGGTGGGGCACACGTGGTCGACCACGTCTTCGATCTCGGGCTCGGCAAAGGTCTGTTCGCGGCCTTTGTTGTCGTCGTCGCGCACGGAGTCGTCGAGCACCTTGCGCTGCTCCTTGGTCAACGCCAAGCCGGTGCCCACGCAGTCCGGGCACCAGCCGTGTTTGCTGTTGTAGCTGAACAGGCGCGGGTCCAGCTCGGCGTAGCTTGTGCTGCACACGGGGCAGGCGCGGTGTGTGGAAAACGCCAACACGCGGCCAATGCCGGCGGTGGGCGTACCGTTCTCCATCGCGTCTTTCAAACCGTCCAGGTCACTCAAGATGTGCACTACACCCTTGCCGTGCTCCAACGTCGTCGCCAGCGCTTGGCGCAGTTGCGCTTCGTTCTCGGGTGTCACGTCAAGACTGGCCACGGGCAGTTCTATGGTGTGTTCCTTGAAGCGGTCGATGCGCGGGAAGTTGGTGGTCGGTAAAAACTCGCCATCCACCCGCAGATGCGTGAAGCCACGCGGGCGCGCCCAATCGGCCAGCTCGGTGTAGACACCCTTGCGGTTCATCACCAGCGGCGCCAGCAGGCCTATGTGCTGGCCCTTGAAGTTGCGCAGCAACTGGCTGACGATGCTGTCCGGCGTCTGCGGCTGCACGGCGGCATCGTCGTGGATGCAGTGCTGCGTGCCTAGCTTCACGTACAACAAACGCAGGAAGTGCCAGACCTCGGACGTGGTGCCCACCGTGGACTTGCGGCCGCCACGGCTCAGGCGCTGCTCGATCGCCACCGTGGGCGGAATGCCGTACACCGCATCCACCTCGGGCCGGCCCGCCGGCTGCACAATGCTGCGCGCATAGGCGTTGAGCGATTCGAGGTAACGGCGTTGGCCTTCATTGAACAAGATGTCGAACGCCAGCGTGGATTTGCCCGAGCCGCTGACGCCGGTGATCACGTTGAACTTGCCGCGCGGAATATTGACCGACAGCGCCTTGAGGTTGTGCTCTTTGGCGTTGACGATTTGTATGTCTTGCGACGGCAACACGCGTGCTTTGCGCAGCGCTGCAATCGGCGCCTCTTGCGCCACCAGCGGGCCCAGGCCCAGCGTGGCGTCGTATTCCCGCAGCGCTTGCGCGGTGTACGACGTGGGGTGTTTGCGCACCTCTTCGGGATTGCCCACCGCGACCACGGTGCCACCGGCGTCACCGCCTTCGGGGCCCATGTCGATCAGCCAGTCGCTGGCGCGAATCACGTCGAGGTTGTGTTCGATCACCACCAGCGAATGGCCGGCGTCGAGCAGGCGGCGCAGCGCACGCATCAGCTTGGCGATGTCGTCAAAGTGCAGGCCGGTGGTGGGTTCGTCGAACAAGAACAAGCTGCCCTTGCGTGCCGTGGGCTGGCGGCTGGCGCTGCCGCTCTTCGCGGCCTCGGCCAGAAAGCCCGCCAGCTTCAAGCGCTGCGCTTCCCCCCCGCTCAACGTGGGCACGGGCTGGCCGAGCTTGACGTACTCCAGACCCACGTCGACGATGGGTTGCAGGGCGCGCACCACGTCGCGGTCGTGTTCAAACATCAGCGCGGCTTCGGCCACGGTGAGGTCCAGCACATCGGCCGCGTTGAGTTGCACCAGGCGGGCATCGGCCACGTTGCGGCGCTCTATCTTCACTTCCAGGATTTCCGGGCGGTAGCGTTTGCCGTCGCAGTCGGGGCAACGCAGATACACGTCGCTCAGGAACTGCATTTCCACGTGTTCAAAACCCGAACCACCACAGGTGGCGCAGCGGCCATCGCCGCTGTTGAAGCTGAACTTGCTGGCGGTATAGCCACGTTGGCGCGCGAGTGTGCTGTTGGCAAACAATTCGCGTATGGCATCCCACGCACCCACATAACTGGCGGGGTTGGAACGCGCGGTTTTGCCTATGGGCGACTGGTCGACAAACACCACATCGCTCAACTGCTCGGCACCGAGCAGGCGGTCGTGCAGGCCAGGGGTTTCGGTGGCGCGGCCAAAGTGGCGCATCAGCGCGGGCGCCAACACGTCCTGTATCAGCGACGACTTGCCCGAGCCGCTGACACCGGTAATACACACCAGGCGCTGCAGCGGCAACTCTATGGTCACGTCTTTCAGGTTGTGCTCACGTGCGCCTTCAAGAATGAGGCGCGGCGTGCTGTCGGTCACCAGGCGTTTAAAACCAGAGCCAATGGTTTTGCGGCCCCCCAGGTAGGCACCGGTGAGCGTATCCGCGTTGCGCAAATCAGCGGTGCTGCCGTCGAACACGATGTCGCCACCACGCGCACCGGGGCCGGGCCCCATGTCTATCATGCGGTCGGCGGCCAGCATCACGGCGGGATCGTGCTCCACCACCACCAGCGTGTTGCCCGCGTCGCGCAGGCGCAGCATGGCTTCGATGATGCGGTTCATGTCGCGCGGGTGCAGGCCTATGCTGGGCTCGTCCAGCACAAACAGCGTGTTGACCAGCGAAGTGCCAAGCGCCGTGGTGAGGTTGATGCGCTGCACCTCGCCGCCGCTGAGTGTGCGGCTTTGCCGGTCGAGCGTGAGGTAGCCAATGCCCACGTCACACAGGTAACGCAGGCGGGTGTTGATCTCTTCCAGCAACAGCTTCAGCGCCTGCGCTTCACCCACTTTGGCGTGGTGTGCCAGCGAGGGTTCGAGTCGCGCAAAAAAGCTGCGCAAGCGGTCCAGCGGCAGCAACATCAAGTCGTGCAGCGTGAGGCCGGGCAAGGCTTCGAGTTGTGCACGCGACCAGTCCACGCCAACAGGCATCTGGCGCTGCTCAGGGGGCAGCGCGGCGTTGGCGTTCTCGGCGGAGCCGATGCGCCACAGCAGGCTTTCGGTTTTGAGGCGCGCACCCGCGCACACCGGACAGGTGGTGTAGCTGCGGTACTTGGACAGAAGCACCCGGATGTGCATCTTGTACGACTTGGTTTCCAGGTATTCGAAGAAGCGGCGCACACCAAACCAATGCTGGTTCCACTTGCCGTTCCAATTCGGCGAGCCGTTGACCACCCAGTCTTTTTGCTCGGCCGTCAACTTGTAATACGGCGTGTCGCGCGGAATGCCAGCCACCTCAGCGTGGCGCATCAAGTCGTCCTGGCATTCTTGCCAGGCAGGCGTTTGCATAGGCTTGATGGCGCCCGCACGCAGCGTGAGTTTGTCGTTCGGAACAACCAGTCCGTAGTCCACTCCGATGACACGGCCAAAACCACGGCAGCTGTCGCAGGCCCCTACGGGTGAGTTGAAGGAGAACAGCGAAGGAATAGGCTCGGCGTAACGCAAGTCGCTTTCGGGGCAATGCAGGCCGGTAGAGAACTTCCACAGCAAGGGCTGGGCGTCGTCTTGCAAGGCGTAGACCATGACGCGGCCCGCGCCACGTTTGAGACCGACTTCAATCGCCTCGATCACGCGCGCGCGTTCAGCGTTGCTCAGGCGGATACGGTCAACCACCACATCCAGCACCTTGCGGGTGGTGGCGCCAGCCGCGTCAACTGCACCCGCCTTTTTGCTAGCGGCTTTGGGTTTGCTTTTGCCGGGTGTGGTGGCGGCCGGGGCTGAAACGGCGACTTCGCGCTCGGCTTGCACACGGGTGAAGCCGCTGGCGGCAAGCCACTGCGCCACTTCTTCAGCGGTCACCGTGGCCGGCAATTCAACCGGAAACGTGATCACCAGACGTGGATCACCAGCAGCTTGCGCGCGGGCTGCGAGCTCTTCGTAAATGCTGTCGGGGGAATCGTGGCGCACCGGCAGCGCCGTGACGCTGTCGAACAAATTCGCCGAGCGCGCAAACAGCAGCTTCAGGTGATCGTTCAGCTCGGTCATCGTGCCCACGGTGGAACGGGACGAGCGCACGGGGTTGGTTTGGTCGATGGCGATGGCAGGCGGCACGCCTTCCACGCGGTCCACGGCGGGTTTGTCCATGCGGTCCAGAAACTGGCGCGCGTAGGCTGAGAAAGTTTCCACGTAGCGCCGCTGACCTTCGGCGTACAGGGTATCGAACACCAAACTGGACTTGCCCGAGCCACTAGGGCCGGTCACCACCGTCAATTCGCCGGTGTGGATATCCAGGTCAAGATTCTTCAGATTGTGCTGGCGGGCCCCTCGAATGCGGATCGATCCCTGGGTCATGTAGATGCTCTTAGGTTGGTGTGGCGAACCATTTTAGGGAGCCGTCAATACCTTCGCTGAGCAGCGCCGAACATCCTTTGCGCATCGCCAACAACTGACAAAAGCCCAGGTCTGATGGGCACATGGCACCGTGCCGTTTCCATACGAACGGCAGGATCTATCGAAATTTGTGCGGTTTGCCCCGTTCCTGGTTCTTGTTTGAAAAAACAGCACTGTCCATTTCAAAATCTTCTTTCAAGCGAAAAAGTACACAACGTAACAAATGCAGTTTCCAGATAATTCATTGCATACACAGTAACAAAATAAATTCACTGCACATGAAAACCCTCAAAAAACTTCGTCATGCATTTGCACTCTGTGGCATCTCTGCTCTTTTTACTGGCCCGGCCCAAGCCATGCCCGCACTCGACCCGTTGATGACGGGTGCCGCGCCCACGGCGGCTGGTCAGGGTCTGGCGGGCGCTTGGTACAAAGTCAACGACGACGCACGTTTCAGCAATTACCAGTGGTCCGAAGGTGGCGCAGCCTCGACCGAAGTCAAAAACTTCGGCTGGGGGACCGGCATTTGGTCAACCATGGATATCGCCGACATTGCCTCTGGCCAAAATCCCAATGTCACCGCCATCGCGCACACGGTTTCCGACATCAGCTTTGCCAACAACTTGTACAACAACACTTATGGCGCAAGCCCCTGGCACGTCGATGGTGTGCGCCCATTGGCTCCCATCGTGATTGCAGTCGGTGGTGGTGAAACCAACTACGCGGCGGTTTTCACCGGCTATTTGTATGTGGCTACTTCCGGAAAATATGATTTCGGCGTGTTTTCTGACGACGGTTTTTCATTCTCATTGACCGGCGCCAATGGCCTGTTGGGCATGGGTCAGGACAACGTGGCGGAAAGCTCCGGTCGCAGCTACTTTTCACTGGCAGAAGAAAATGATTTGCTCGGTGGTGTCGATCTGTCCGTTGGTTACTACGCCATCAACCTCAACTACTACAACCGCCTGGAAGCCGGCGTGATCGATCTGGGTTGGGCAGGACCAGACGGGCAATGGAGCCTGATCCCACCGGAAGTGTTACTCAACCATGTCCCGGAACCCGCCAGCGTAGCCCTCTTTTCCCTAGGCCTACTCGGAGTCTGGGGCGTGCGCCGCAAACGCCGCGCCTAAGCCTCTCCACAGACGAAGCCCGCACGTCCACAACCCCTATCGTTTTGTTTGCATTGCGACTAGGGGTGGGGCCTTCCTTTGCCTCGCCAAAAGACGGCGTTCCGAGCCGCCTGACTTGGACCGCAGAGGAGGCGGCGCGGCGATGTCCATTCTTAGCCTCAATTTACGCTAACCCCCAGGGCCACAAGCCATGCGCCTGAATCACTCCATCATTTTTGCCGCGACCTCGCTTGCCATTGCCACGCATCAGATGCCTGCATACGCCGCGTCTGCGAACCAAAGTCAGGCTGTCGCCATCGCTCGCGCCGGAGGGTTTGATGCAGCTCTACCAGAGCTTGAACGCTTTGTTCAAC
Source organism: Variovorax sp. HJSM1_2 (assembly GCF_049316285.1). Taxonomy (NCBI): domain Bacteria; kingdom Pseudomonadati; phylum Pseudomonadota; class Betaproteobacteria; order Burkholderiales; family Comamonadaceae; genus Variovorax; species Variovorax sp. HJSM1_2. The sequence continues at coordinate 83,201 of NZ_JBMOXA010000004.1, forward strand.
AGAATCCCCAAAACCTCCGGTACAGGTATGACTGGGTGACAGTGCTCAGTTGGGCCGGGCGCCACGATCAAGCGATTTTGGAAAGTCAATCGATCAAGCAGGGAAAAGATGTTCCGACCTATGTGCTGATGGCGATTGGGAAGTCGTCCTTATCGGCCACCACCAAAGACACCAAACGCGCCCTCGCAACTTATGGCGCCATCGTTAAACGCGAACCGGCGAATGCCGATGCGAGACTAGGACTGGCGTTGGCGCAATTGGAAGACCATCAACTGAACGCGGCCGATCAAAACTACACCACGACGCTGGCACTCGCCCAACAATCCCCCAAAATACTTGGGGCTGCCATCGACGCTTTGATGGCCCGACACGAAGCCGAACGTGCAGAGCCATTTCGTCGACGTCTGATGTCCCTAGAAGGAGCGCCAGCAACATTGCCCCAAACCTTGCCATCGGTGCCAGAAAATGCGCGCGAGACAAATGTTCAGGTCGCGCTGGATACCGCCGAAGCAAATGCGATAGACGCGGAGAAACTTGCCGATTTCTCGCGACGGCAGGAGTTGAATGCTCAGCACATTCGCGCGGCAGAAAAGCGTCTAGACCAGGATTTCGGCATCAACCGTTATCAACTCATCGATGCCGCAATTGCCGAAAATGAGAGATTGATTTCTGAGGCGAACACCTTGCAGGCAAAGGACACCCTTTTGCGCCTACGCAAGGATCGAGTTGTCGCGCTACGCGACCGCCAACGTGCAGCAGAAGCATTAGCCGAATTCGAGGCCTTGGATGCAGAGGATGTAACGCTCCCCCCTTATGTTGTCAATGCTGCAGCCGATGCGGCTATGCAGTTGCGCCAGCCCTTGCGGGGGCGAGATTTTTACTTGCGTTCACTGCAACAAGATGAAGGCAATCTTGGGACAAGAACAAGCTTGATGTACGCACATCTTGAAGCGGAAAACTTTGCCTCTTCTGAAAACGTTTTACAGGATCTGATGACGCAGACGCAAAACGCTGCAGGTACACGGCGCACCCAAGCCACGATCATGCGCTTTGCTGATCGGCTTGAAGAAGCTGATGCCGCAACACAAGCGCTGATGACTGAGCTACCGAAAGACGCAGGCATTTGGCTAGCCAGAGCTGATCTACTGGCGGCTCGTGGTCTTCCACGCGCAGCTGCAAAGTTGTACACACAGGTTCTGACAGTGGAGCCGACGCACATTGGCGCGCGGGTTGGTCTGGCGAACGCGACTTGGGCACAGGGCGACATTGCTGGCGCAGCAGAGATGGTCAAAACCCTAGAGGCCGAGGCACCGGAACACCCTGCGGTACGCCGTTTGAAAAACGATTGGCAACGTCGGCAACGACCACTTTTCGTCACTACGGTGACCCAGGGTTATGGGCAAGGGCGTGTTTCAGGGAACGATGACATGACCTGGGAATCAGTGCTCTACAGCGGGCAAACCGATCTTGGTTTACGCGTCTTTGCCACTCAACATCTGGCACACGCTCAGTTCAATGGGGACTCAGCCCAACATGAGCGCCTTGGTGCGGGCATCGAGTTCACACAAAAAGACATCCAAGCCACCTTAGAACTAGGCAAAGATCAGCGCAATGGCCGCGACACGGTCTGGGCTGCTGGCGTTGGCTGGCAGGCCAACGACCACATATCGGCACGCGTTCGTTATGAAAGCGAGACCAATGATTTCCCTTTGAAAGGCAGACTACCTAACGCTGAGGATTGGGCTCCAACATATTTGTACGCTAGCAAGGCTGTCGCCGGTGTGGCCTACACCTGGAACGAGTCGCGGAAAGTTGCGGCCGACTTAGCCTATTACGACTTCAACGACGGCAACAAACGCAAGGCGCTTTCGGTCGCCTGGACGGAACGCTTGTACAGCGGTTATGGGCGTACGGTCGACCTCCAGACGGCAGCCTACACCAGCACCAACTCTGCACAGGATGCCATCTACTTCAATCCTAAAAAAGACATTGCATTGTCTGCGACGCTAAGCGGAGATTGGCAGCTATGGCGGGAGTATGAGCGCTCATTCAACCACCGCCTTGCTGCCACCTTGGGTCTTTATCGCCAGACCAGCAATGTGCGAACAAATAACACATGGGGAGAAACAACATATGGCTGGAACAATTTTTACGACTATCGGTATGAGCACGAATGGCGCTGGGGCCAGGATCGATCGACCCGCTATGGCATTGGTGTTCGGCGTTTCCCATATGACGGGCAATACGAGACCAAAGGTTATCTCTACCTCCAGTTGACATGGCGCTTCTGAACACCATCACCGCTCTTCACATCCGCACAGGAGAAGCAACTTGGAAAATCTACTAAGCGATTCGGTGATAGGCATGGTGTTTGATTTCACCTTCTATTACCCGCTGTTCATGGCCTATCTATGGATGTGTGGTGGCCTCTACTACTATTTTCATTACGAGCGCCATGACCCTCCGTTTGATCGGCCTGCGGCACTTCCGGTGTATCCCCCGGTCAGCATTCTGGTGCCCTGCCACAACGAAGAGGAAAGCATTCAAGATACGGTGGCGGCACTGCGTGCCATCGACTATCCAGAATATGAAATTCTGTTGATCGACGATGGCTGCACCGACAAGACACCGGGGATGCTTGACCGCATGGCCAAAGAAGACCCGCGGATTCGCGTCATTCACCAAGCGCGCAACCAGGGGAAGGCTGTAGGACTCAACACTGCGGCAGTCCTGGCTCGGCACGACTACTTCCTGTGTATCGACGGCGACTCCATCGTCGACCCGCATTGTTTGAAATGGATGATGCGCCATCTCATAGACAGTCCTCGTGTCGGCGCCGTGACCGGAAATCCACGTATCCGCACGCGTTCAAGCTTGCTCGGCCGCATACAAGTGGGCGAGTTCTCTTCTATTATTGGTTTGATCAAACGAGCGCAGCGTACTTACGGAAAGGTGTTCACCGTTTCCGGCGTGATGGTTTGCTTTCGCCGCTCCGCGCTGCATGACGTCGGTTATTGGAATCCCGACGCCTTGACCGAAGACATAGACATTAGCTGGCGCCTGCAGTTGCGGCATTGGGACGTGCGGTTTGAGCCCAACGCACTGTGCTGGATCCTCATGCCTGAAACGCTTCGCGGCCTTTGGCGGCAACGCCTACGTTGGGCCATGGGCGGAACCCAGGTACTTTTTAGCCAAGATGCATTGTTTGGAAAGTGGCGCCATCGCCGCATGCTGCCCGTCTATCTGGAGTATTTCATAAGCGTCCTTTGGGCTTATGCAATGGTGGCCATTTTTGTACTCTGGGCCTTGGGTCATTTCGTCACGCTATCACCGGATTTGTACGTCCAGACACTTTTACCTGGGTGGAACGGCATGGTCATCGGTACCACCTGCCTCCTGCAGTTCGCAGTGTCGATGTTTCTGGACTCTCGCTACGAAAAAGGCGTTGGCCGCTACTACTACTGGATGATCTGGTATCCACTGGCTTACTGGACGCTAAATGTTTTTACCACCTTAGTGGCGATCCCTCGCGTCGCAATCAGAGGCAAAAAGCGCGCGACATGGGTAAGCCCAGACCGAGGAATTCACCCATGAGCACACTCATCATCGAAAGGCCAGACCTTCAGGACTGGCAAAGAAAAACGGTGTTCAGCATTTTGACTGCCGCGTTTTGGCTGGCATGGATCCTCTTGTGGATGCCATTGATCACACTGGCGGGTTGGTTTTTCTTTGGCGTCCAGTTCAATCTTCAAATGTTCGAGTTACATGGCGCAACACGCTTCTTGAATGTGCTGCTGCTCTATCTCGCCGTGATTGTTTGCCTGGGTGGAAGCTTGACGCTGTGGGCGCTATACAACCACTACCGGTTCAAAGGTGTTGACCGCCGCAAGGAGACAGCAGCACCCACTCCAAACGACTTGGCGCAATGGACAAACCATCATGCTGAAAAGATTGGTGTATGGCGCGAGCTGTCCAACTTGACCGTCCACCATGATGCTAAAGGCCGGATTGAGAGGGTTACGCATGCCATCCCGCCGCTCGCTTGATGTCTCAGGCGCTGACGGTTTGCAAGCTGGCAACCTTCTCTGCGGGCAGCACGCTACCGCCGCCATGTTTTTCACCGGTCATATCGATGTCGCCACCTTTCATCAGCAGAAAGACCGCCAAGGCAGCGAATACAGCAAATCCGACAATAATTTTCCACATAGCCTGTCCTAAAAGAAGGCCCTCCATTCAGGAGGGCCCGGGTTCTCAATTCAGAGGTGTAACTGCTACCTCATCGTTCCGACATCGAGTGTCAGTCGTTGGCGTAGATGTCAACGTCTTTGGTTTCCTTGATGAACAAGGTGCCCACGACCAGGGTCACGGCAGCAATGACAATCGGATACCACAATCCGTTATACATATTGCCGGTCTGCGCCACGATTGCCACCGCCGTGGCTGGCAGCAAGCCGCCAAACCAACCGTTGCCAATATGGTATGGGAGTGACATGGAGGTATAGCGAATGCGGGTCGGGAACATTTCCACCAGCATGGCAGCAATCGGACCGTAAACCATGGTCACCAGAATCACCAGGTAGATCAGCAAAGCACCCAGCGTCACCTTGTCGATCTTCGCGGGATCTGCCTTGGCTGGGTAACCCGCAGCCTTCAAGTCATCAGCCACCAGTTTCTTGAACTCAGCATCCTTCTTCTTCAGGTCGTCGGCACTCAGACCTGCTGCGGAATAGCTTGGAATGGCCGTCTCGCCAATTTTGATGGTGGCCACGGAACCCGGCGCGCCAACGACGTTGTCATAACTCACAGAGCTTGCAGACAGCACTTGCTTTGCAATGTCGCAAGAACTCGTGAACTTCGAGGTGCCCGTGGGGTTGAACTGGAATGAACATTCCTTTGGATCTGCCGTCACCACCACCTTGTTCTTTTCTTGCGCGATCGCCAGATCAGGGTTGGCAGCCTTGGTGATGGCGGTGAACACGGGGAAGTAGGTCACGATGGCCAACAAGCAGCCGGCCATGATGATGGGCTTGCGGCCAATCTTGTCCGACAAGGTACCGAAGATCACGAAGAACGGCGTGCCGACGATCAGCGCAATGGCGATCATCACGTTGGCGGTGACCGCATCGACCTTCAAAGCCCCCGTCAGGAAGAACAGCGCGTAGAACTGGCCGGTGTACCACACCACGGCCTGACCAGCGGTCAAACCCACCAGCGCCAGAATCACCACCTTCAGATTGCGCCATTGGCCGAACGACTCGGACAAAGGAGCCTTAGAGGTTTTACCTTCCGCCTTCATCTTCACGAAAGCGGGCGATTCATTCATGCTCAAGCGGATGTAGACCGACACACCCAACAGCAGAATCGACACCAGGAACGGAACGCGCCAGCCCCAATCGGCAAATGCGGCATCACCCACGGCAAGACGCACACCCAAGATCACCAACAGTGACAGGAACAGGCCCAGCGTCGCCGTGGTTTGAATCCACGAGGTGTAGGCGCCGCGTTTGTTACGCGGTGCATGCTCGGCAACATAGGTTGCAGCACCGCCATACTCACCGCCCAAGGCCAGGCCCTGCAACATACGCAAGACGATCAAGATGACCGGTGCGGCCACCCCGATGCTGGCGTAGTTGGGCAAGATGCCAACGATGAAGGTCGACAAACCCATGATCAGAATCGTCACCAGGAAGGTGTACTTGCGGCCGATCATGTCACCCAATCGGCCAAACACCAGCGCGCCGAATGGCCGCACGATGAAGCCAGCGGCAAAAGCCAGCAGCGAGAAGATGGTGCGCGATGCAGGATCCAGTGCAGAGAAGAACTGGTTGCCGATCACGACGGCCAAGGTGCCGTAAAGATAAAAGTCGTACCACTCGAACACCGTGCCCAGCGACGAAGCGAAGATCACCTTCTTCTCTTCGGCCGACATGGGACGATTTGCGTCTGCAGTTGCCATGTTGTTTGTCTCCTATAGATGGAATCGACTCCGCCTGTGGACGGAGCCTGCAAACAAGTATGGGACTCTGCAATGACCACTAACTGACGTCAAACCAACAACTTCTTACACCAAACTGAACGTTTTCTGACGCCTTAGGGCGCAACCCTAGGGCTATTTTTCTTCATGCAAAATTGCGCGGGTTTCCACCTAAGGTGCGTTCCCTAGCGTGCCGGGAGCAGGGCTAGCGTCAAGCCAAGCTGTTGGATTTCAGCAGACGCGCTTTGGCCGTACGCGTAATAGCGGCCACACACGGGTGTGAGATACGCCGTTCGACCGATATGGCGAAGAACTCCTCGACCAGCTCATCCGTGCGAGCCAATACCTCGACGTCAAACTGTGTGCGAATTTCATCTTCCAACACAGTCGGTGACAGAAAAACGCCCTGCCCTTCACGCCCAAAAGCGTTCATCAAGGCACTGTCATCAAACTCGGCCACGATACGTGGCCGCAGTTGATGTGTCACAACCCATTGGTCAAACTGCTGTCGTATGGCGGAAGTTGCCCCTTGGATCAACATCGGCGCGTCATTCAAGCAGGCTGGGAAAGGTCCCGACAAGCCCGCCTTCAACGACGGTGCACAGAGAAAACTCATAGGGCTTGAACCCAAGGTGTGGTTAAACGCCTTGACGCTGATTTTTCTCGACATACGTTCGTCAGCGATCACCAGATCCAGTCGGTGCAACGCCAGCTGCGCCAGCAAGTCTTCGTATTTGCCTTCGTGGCAGATCATGCGTACCGCCTGAGGCACTTGCAAAGCAGGTTCCAGCAAGTGATAAGCCACCGACTTGGGAACCGAATCGGCCACCCCGACTCGAAACTCCAACGCTGTCAGATTCGATTGAACCTGCCGCACAGAGCCCTCCAGTTCGGCGCCTAGCGTAAAAATCTCATCGGCATAACGTAAGGCGACTTGGCCTTCGGCGGTGAGCTCCAGTTGACGGCCACGTTTGCTGAAAAGTTTGTGACCTAGGTCGTCTTCCAGCAACTTGATTTGCCCAGACAAGGTTTGCGGCGTAATGTGCAGCTGTTCGCTGGCGCGCATGATGCCGCCGGACTTGGCAACCATCCAGAAATAGCGTAAATGTTTGAAGTTCAAGGGTAAGTCCTCAATATTATTCGAGTAATTCGAATAGTTTTGAATATAAAAACGAATATACGCGAAGTGTTGAAGCAGCTACATTAGCTACATGGCAAGTTCGAAGTGAAAGGAATACACCATGCGTTTAACCACCAAAGGACGTTTTGCCGTGACGGCAATGTTGGACCTTGCGCTGCGGGAAAACCGTGGTGCGGTCACGTTATCGGCCATCAGTGCCCGGCAGCAAATTTCGCTGTCTTATCTGGAGCAACTGTTTAGCCAACTGCGCCGCGCAGGACTTGTAGAGAGCATCCGCGGCCCAGGCGGCGGCTACACGCTGGGGCGCAAGCCAGCGGCGATTACGGTTGCCGACATTGTGTTGGCCGTTGAAGCGCCACGCGCCGCCACGGCACGTCGCACCACCGATGGCGCTGAAAGTGCCGGCCACGGTGTGTCCAGCGAATTGTGGGACAAACTCAGCGCCAACATGGTGGACTACATGCAAGCCATCACGCTGCGCAGCTTGGTCAACGAGCAATTGGCCAAGGGTGTGACGCTTGAGCAAGAGCCGAAGAAGCGCTCGCTGTTCTCCGGCCCCAAACCAAAGCCGTTTTCGGTCACCGCACCGAACTCGGTGTTCACACTGGGTCAGCCGCTGAAACTGGGTCGCTAAAAAAGCCCGGGCTTTCAGGCCAATCAAAAATGCCGCCTCGTCGTGATGACTGGCGGCATTTTTGTGGGTGAGACGCGAATCCTAAAGACTCGCGCTGGTACTTTGTGCAGTTCGCAAGTGGTTCACGTCGTTGCGCAAATCTGCAGCCCAGGTGCGGCGGTCGCGCCCGTCTGCACGTTGCAAGGCACCGTAATTCACCTCCGCTGCAATCGCGCTGGCCGATAAGGTTCGCCAAACAGAGCCGAGCAGCGTCTCGTCTCCAACATAACTCGGGGCGAAACTGGTTTCGCCGGTGCGCCGGTCTATGAAGCGCAGCGCCACTGGCTGCACTGCCGCATCAGCAGAAATGGCGGCCTGGATCAGATTTGCGTGGAATGGCAAGACGGTGACACCGTCGCCGGTGGTGCCCTCGGGAAACACCGCTACCACGTCACCTCCCCGCAGGCTGTCGGCCATGTGGTGCACCACACGCATGGCGTCGCGGCGTGATTCACGCTCGATGTAGAGCGTGCCAGCGGCTGTTGCCAGCGTCCCCACGACCGGCCACTGCTTGACGTCCGACTTGGACACAAAGCGGCAATAACCAGCGGCGTGCAGCACCACGATGTCTAGCCATGAAATGTGATTCGCCACCAGCAACACGGCATCGTCTTCGGCCAACTGGCCCGACACACGCAGGTCGATGCCAAACACCTGCAGCATCTCACCCGCCCAGACTTGCACACGCGCACGCTGCTGGGCGGTGCTGAGTTTAGGAAACGTTCGCTTGACCGTCCAAAAGCCGCGCGCCAGATGCCAGCTGACACGCGTCAGCTTTGCCGCCACCACCACAGCAGCAAACGGCATCCGAATCATTCTGCGTGTGTTCAATGCCGTGCGCTGCGCTCAAACGCGACATGTCCGGCCACCAAGGTGCTGGTGACGCGGCCGGGCAATTCGTAACCCGAAAACGGCGTGTGTTTGCCCTGGCTGCGCAGGGTTTCGGCACCCACGGTCCACATGACCGCAGGGTCAAATACACACACATCCGCCACACCACCTTCGACCAATTGGCCGACGCTGGCCTGTAAGGTGCCCAGCGTGTTGCCGATGACACGCGCAGGCGCCTCGGTGACGACCGAGATCGCGCGTTGCAATGGCACACCTTGTTCCTGGTGCCATTTCCAGGCTTGGCTCAACAGCAGCTCCAGGCCGGTAGCGCCGGGTTCCGCTTCAGCAAACGGCAAGGTCTTGGCGTCTTCGTCTACCGGCGTGTGATCCGATACCAACGCGTCTATCGTGCCGTCGGCCAGGCCTTGGCGCAGCGCATCGCGGTCGCGTTGTTGGCGCAGCGGCGGGTTCAGGCGTGCGCGGCTGTCGAAGTAGCCGATATCGGCGTCGGTGAGTTGCAGCGAGTTGATGCTGACATCGCAGCTCACGGGCAAACCTGCCGCCTTGGCCTGGCGCACCAGTTCCACACCGGCGGCGCTGCTGATGCGGCACAGGTGCACGCGTGCGCCATTGGTTTTCATCAACTCGAAAATGATGTGCAAGGCAATGGTTTCCGCCGCCACGGGCACACCGCTCAAACCCATGCGTGTGGCCAACGCGCCACTGGCGACTACGCCCTTGCCCAGGTGGTACTCCTGCGGGCGCAGCCACACGGTGTAACCGAAGGTGCTGGCGTACTGCATGGCGCGCTGCAGCACCAGCGTGTTGTCCAGCGCCACTTCGGCCTGGCTGAAGCCCACACAACCGGCCTCGGTCAACTCGTGCATTTCGGTCAGCACCTGGCCCTCCAGGCCACGCGTCAACGCACCCAGCGGGAACACACGCCCTTGGTGCAACTTCTCGGCACGGAACTTCAACATCTCGACCAGGCCAGGCTCATCGAGCACCGGGTCGGTGTCCGGCGGGCAGACCAGGCTGGTCACGCCACCGGCCGCCGCCGCGGCCATTTCGCTCTCGAGCATGCCTTCGTGTTCGTAGCCCGGCTCGCGCAGGCGCACCGCCAGGTCGACCAGGCCAGGCAGCACCAGGCAGCCAGTTGCATCGATGGTTTTGCCCGGCTTGAAATCGGCCGGTGTGTTTTGAATGCCGATGATGCGGCCCGAGGCAATGGCCACGTCGCCCACCACGTCCAAGCCGCTGGCGGGGTTGATGACCCGGCCGTTTTGAATCAATATCTTCATGCCTCGTTCCCCGCCACAATACCCATCACCGCCATACGTACCGCAATCCCGAAGGTGACCTGCGGCAAGATCACGCTTTGTTTGCCATCGACCACGGCCGAGTCGATCTCCACCCCACGGTTGATCGGCCCGGGGTGCATCACGATGGCGTCCGGCTTGGCCAGCGCCAGCTTTTCGGGCGTCAGCCCAAAGCTCTTGAAATACTCCTGGCTGGATGGCAGCAACGCGCCGCTCATGCGTTCGTTCTGCAGGCGCAACATGATCACCACGTCGCAGCCCTTGATGCCTTCTTCCAGCGAGTGGAACACGCGCACGCCCATCTGCGCCATGTCGCCCGGCACCAGCGTCTTGGGGCCGACCACACGCACTTCGGCACAACCCAGCGTGGTCAGCGCGTGGATGTCGGAGCGTGCCACCCGCGAGTGCAACACGTCGCCGACGATGGCCACCGTCAGGTTGCTGAAATCCTTCTTGTAGTGGCGGATGGTAAACATGTCGAGCAGCCCCTGCGTGGGGTGCGAGTGCCGTCCGTCGCCCGCATTGATCACATGCACATGCGGCGCCACATGCTGCGCGATCAGGTAGGGCGCGCCGCTTTCACTATGGCGCACCACAAACAGGTCGGCAGCCATGGCCGACAGGTTGGCAATGGTGTCCAGCAGCGACTCGCCCTTGGAAGCCGAGGAGCGTGCAATGTCCAGGTTGATCACGTCGGCCGACAGGCGCGTAGCCGCGATCTCGAAGGTCGTGCGTGTGCGTGTGGAGTTCTCAAAGAACAGGTTGAACACACTTTTGCCGCGCAACAACGGCACCTTCTTGACCTCACGGTCGTTCACGCTGACGAAGTTGGCCGCCGTGTCGAGAATCTGCGTGAGGATGCTTTTGGGCAGCCCTTCCACCGACAACAGGTGGATCAGTTCGCCGTTTTTATTCAGTTGTGGATTGCGTTTACTCAGCATGGCTTACCTCTTCTCAAACCTCTCAAACTTCTCAAACCGCTTCAACCCTTGACCTTGAACGTCAGCTGCCCCGCGCCGTCTTTCGCCAGCGCCAAAGAGTGCGTCGGCGCCAACGCCACACGCGCCGCTGCAAAGTCGGGCTGAATCGGCAGCTCTCGCCCGCCACGGTCCACCAGCACCGCCAGCTTCACCGACTTGGGCCGACCGTAGTCAAACAATTCATTGAGCACCGCGCGTATGGTGCGACCGGTGTACAGCACGTCGTCCAGCACGATGATGTCAGCGCCATTCACATCGAACGCCAGCGCCGTCTGCCCGCCGCTGCTGGGCACCAGGCCACGGCGCGAGAAGTCGTCGCGGTGCATGGTGGACGTAATGAAACCCGGCGTGCCCGGCAGCTGCAAGTCGGCCTGCAGCCGCTCCACCAACCACGCGCCACCCGAAACGATGCCGACCAGCCGCGTCTCTGGCGTGCACATGGCGCGCACACCGCGCAGCAGTTCGCGGTACAGGGCTTCTGCGTCCAGCAGCAGCGCGCCGGTGGCCGCACCAGCGTTTGCCTCGCTTGGGGTGCTCATGGAATGCTCCTTAAAAATTGTTCAAGAATGATGCAGGCCGATGCCGCGTCGGCATCTTTGGCGCCCGCAGCCAGCGCTTCGGTGGTGCTGTAACGCTCATCCACCTCAAACACCGGCAAGTTGAATCGGCCACGCAACTGGCGCGCAAACTTTTGTGCGCGGCGCGTGTTGTCGTGCGGCGCCCCGTCAGGGTGGAAGGGCACGCCCACCACCAAGGCATCGGGTTGCCATTCACGCAAGCGCGCAGCCACCTGCTCAAAACGCGCAGCCTCACCCTCGGCCTGGATCGTGCGCTGTGGCGTGGCGCTGCGCATCATGCGGTTGCCCGAGGCCACCCCGGTGCGCTTCTGACCAAAGTCAAAAGCCAAAAATGATTGCAAATGGGAGGGAAAAGATTCGGCGATGGCAGTGACCTGGTCAGTCATGCCACACCCGCGATACACATGCGACCAGCCCACATCATGCGTGCCCCGCTTCTGGCGACAGCATCCAGGCCTGCAGGCCCAGCAGCAGCAATGCCTTTTCATAACGCTGTTCATACGGCGTATCGAACAGCACCCCGAGGTCGGCCTCCACCGTGAGCCAGCTGTTTTCGCCCAGCTCGGCTTCCAGTTGGCCCTCTCCCCAGGCCGAATAACCCAGTGTGACCAGCACGCGGCGCGGGCCGTTGCCGGTGGACAAAGCCTCCAGCACGTCGCGCGAGGTGGTCATCTCCAGCCCGCCGGGAATGGTCATGGTCGAGGCGTAGATCGACTCCACGTCTGACTCGATCTCACCGGGCACGGCATTGCTATCGTCCACCGCCAGCACGGCCTCGTGCAGCACAAAGCCGCGCTCGGTCTGTACCGGGCCGCCTTGGAACACCACGCTGTCGGTCAAATCGGTGCGCAGCAGCGGCAACTCCACCTTGTCGAACAGGGTTTTAAGATCGATGTCAGAGGGCTTGTTGATCACCAGGCCCAATGCACCGCGCTCGCTGTGTTCGCACAAATAGACCACACTGCCAGCAAAAGCTTCGTCCTCCAGCCCGGGCATGGCGATCAGGAAATGATGCGTCAGGTTCATGGGCGCAGAATCAAGTGTCATACCCAAATTTTAACGCCTTCAAAGGTTACAGATTGCCCCACGCTCAGGACAAGAAATATGCCACCGGCCTGGTCTGGTTTCGCCGCGATCTGCGCAGCTTTGACCATGCAGCCCTGTACCACGCACTGAAATCCTGCCGCCAGGTGCACTGCGTCTTTGTGTTTGACCAGGACATCCTGGCCCCCCTGCTGGCGCAGGGCATAGAAGCCGACCGCCGGGTGGAATTCATCCTCGCCTGCGTGGCCGAGCTGGATGGCGCCTTGCACAAGCTGGGCCAACAAGCCGGGGTGGCAGGCGGCCCTACCGGCCTCATCGTGCGCCACGCCTCGGCGCGCGAAGCCATTCCGGCCCTGGCGCAGGAACTCCATGCCCAGGCGGTTTTTGCCAACCATGACTACGAACCCGACAGCCAGACGCGCGACGCCATGGTGCGCGGCGCATTGGCGCACGTGGGCATCTCGTTCCTGACCAGCAAAGACCAGGTGATTTTCGAGCGCGACGAGTTGCTCACCCAGCAGGGCCGCCCCTATGGAGTGTTCACACCCTACAAAAACGCCTGGCTGCGCAAGCTCAACGCCTTCTACCTGAAGCCCTACCCGGTGGCACGCTACGCCGCCAGCCTGGCCTCCTTGCCGCAGCCCCAGCCGCCTTTGCCCAGCCTGCAAACGCTGGGTTTTGTGCCCAGCAATCTGTCCAGCCTGCCCGTCCCCACCGGCGCCAGCGGCGGCGCGCAGCTGTGGGAGGCTTTTTTTGAGCGCATCGACCGCTACCAGGCCACACGCGACTTCCCGGCGGTCAAAGGTCCGAGCTACCTGAGCGTGCATCTGCGCTTTGGCACGGTGTCCATCCGTCAGTTGGCGGCTGGTGCGCATCAGCTCGCACTGCAAGGTTTTCAGGGTGCTGCCGTCTGGCTCAGTGAACTGGTCTGGCGCGACTTTTATTTTCAGATCCTGCACCACTTCCCGCACGTCGAGCACAAAGCCTTCAAGCCCGAGTACGACGCCATCAAATGGGAACACGGCGCCCACGCCAAGGCGCTGTTCGCCGCCTGGTGCGAAGGGCGCACCGGCTACCCGCTGGTGGATGCGGCCATGGCACAAATCAACCAGAGTGGCTACATGCACAACCGCCTGCGCATGGTGGCAGCCAGCTTTCTGATCAAGGACCTGGGCATAGACTGGCGCTGGGGCGAGATGTATTTCGCCCGGCATCTCATCGATTTTGATCTTTCCGCCAACAACGGCGGCTGGCAATGGGCCGCCTCCAGCGGCTGTGACGCGCAACCCTACTTCCGTATCTTCAACCCCGTCAGCCAAAGCCAGAAGTTCGACCCCGAGGGCAAGTTCATCCGCCGCTACCTGCCGCAACTCGCTGCCCTGCCCACGGCCGCGCTGCATGCACCGTGGACGGCGGCCCCCGAGGTCCTGCACGCCGCCGGTGTGCGCCTGGGCGAGAACTACCCGCGCCCCATCATCGCCCACGACCTGGCACGCGAGGCCACACTGCTGCGCTACGCCGTGGTGAAAAAAACGCACACCCTGCCCACAAGCGCCAAGCCCGCAAGCCGTCAACGCAAGAGTTGATAGCTACTCATTTGATAGCACTCAGCGCATAAGCTAAAAGCGTCAGAAGCCTTTTTCTCTTGAGTTTCAGAATCGATCAAACACTTCAACGAGGAGCCAAGATGTCATTTCAAGCCTATCTGGACAACATCCAAAGCAAAACCGGCAAGAGTCCCGACGACCTGCGCAAACTCGCCAAGGCCAAGGGCTTCACCGATGGCAACGGTCTGCGCGCCGGCGTCAAGGCGGGCGACATCATTGCCTGGCTCAAAGAGGATTTCGACCTGGGGCACGGTCACGCCATGGCCATCGTGGCCTTGCTCAAAGGCAGCAAACAAGAAGCCGGAAAGTCGTGACAAAAAACGGGGCGGCGTGTAGGCTGGAGCGAACAAATATTTAGTTACAGGGATACCCGTCGAAGATGTCGCAGCCAACCGCGTACGAACCTATGCCGCAACAGAGCGACGAAGAGCCCATGATGTTCGCCGAGGAAGATGGGGCCAGCGAACAGGAACTGCGGCAGGACATCTGGCGCATGCTCATCGTGGACGACGAGCCGGACGTGCACACGTCCACCAAGCTCGCCTTAGCCGACGTCAAGATTCTTGGCCGTTCGCTCGAGTTCCTGCATGCCTATTCGGCGCGCGAAGCCACCCAGCTGCTACGGCTTGAAAAAGACATTGCACTGGTGCTGCTGGATGTGGTGATGGAATCCGATGACGCCGGCCTGGGGCTGGTGCGCACCATCCGCAACGAACTCAAACTGCTGGAGCTGCGCATCATCCTGCACACCGGCCAGCCCGGCTACGCGCCCGAGATCGAGACCATCCATGATTACGACATCAACGACTACAAGACCAAGTCGGAGTTGTCGCGCACTCGTTTGTATGCCAGTGTCACCTCGGCCGTGCGCGCCTACCACCAGATCCGTGCACTCGACCAATTGGCCTTTTACGACCGCCTGTGCAGCCTGCCCAACCGCAACCGCTTCATCTCGTTGATCAATGAGCGTATGGCCCAACCCGACCATGCGGCACACGCCATCGCCATCGTCGACATTGACGACTTTGCCGAAATCAACGACGCCTTGGGTCACCAGCATGGCGACCGCCTGCTGCAAGTCATTGCAGACCGCTTGTCGCTCACGTTTGGCGGTGAGGTCGCCGTGGCCCGCCTGGGCAGCGACGCCTTCGGCATCCTCGGCCCCACCGCCGCCCTGGACCCCGAGCGTCTGGTGGCGCTGTTCCAACGCCCGTTCGAAATGCCCGGCCACACCATGGCCGTGACCGCCACCAGTGGGCTTCGGCACCTGAGCGACCGCGGCATCTCGGGCCTTGAGGCGATCAAGGACGCCAACATCGCCTTGAAGCGCGCCAAAAAATCGCGGCGTGGCCACTACATGTTTTTCGCCGACGAAATGGGCGACGAAATCCGTGAACGTGTGCGCCTGCTGCAAGGCCTGCGCGTGGCCATGGACAGCGACCGGCTGTTCCTGATGTACCAGCCGCAGATCCGGCTGGACACCGGCAAACTAATGGGGGTGGAGGCCTTGGTGCGCTGGCGCAATCTGGACGGCCAATTGGTGCCACCCGACCGCTTCATCCCGCTGGCCGAATGCACCGGCCTAATCGTCAACCTGGGTGAATGGGTGATGCGCATGGCCTGCCACACCCTGCGCCAGCTGAACAAGGCGGGCCGCCCCCCGCTGCGCATGTCGGTCAACGTTTCGCATATCCAGTTCCGCAACCATGCCTTTCCGGAAATGCTGGCTGCTGCACTCGAGGACACCGGCGTCGACCCCTCGTGTGTGGAACTGGAAATCACCGAATCGGTGGCCATGGAAGAACCCGACTTCATCGTCGCCCTGCTGACGCGCCTGAAACGCATGGGGGTATCGATCGCCATCGATGACTTTGGCACCGGGTATTCGTCGCTCAGCCAACTGCGCCAGTTGCCGGTGGACCGGCTCAAGCTGGACCGCGCTTTTGTCATGGGGCTCAGCGACTCTGACCATGGCGGGCGCATCGCGGCCACCGTGGTGGAGCTGGGCCGCAATCTCAACCTGACCACCATCGCCGAGGGTATAGAGGAGGAAGGCGAGGCGCGGGTGTTGCACGAACTCGGCTGCCACGAAGGTCAAGGCTACCTGTATGCACGCCCCATGGAGCTGCCGGCACTGAAAGAGTGGATCGAAGCCTACGAGCAAAAGCGCTCCCTTGTCCAAGAATGAACGCGCCGCAGCGTCCTGTCGCTCCCACTCGTTCGTGGCTTGATCGCTCGACCGTCTTCCTCTTCTGGGCCTGCCTGCTGGCCATAGGCTTGAGCACACTGGCGTGGAGCACTTTTGAGCCCAGCCCGCGACAACGGCTGATGGTGCTGGTGCCCTTGTATTTCTTGTTCTGCGCGTTGTGTTTCTATTGGCAACGCAAACTGCAAGCCCGCTCGGCACAGTTTCTGCGCAACATGGACCAGGAGATCGCCGACCGGGAGTTGCGCTTCCAGGCCATGTTCAACAATTCACCCGCGGCGCTGGCGGTGGTGGACGTCAAAACTGCGCGCTACATGGAGGTCAATGCAGCCTGGTCTGAATTGACCGGACTGAGTCCGCAGCAGGTGCTGGGACGCACCTCGGCCGAGTTTGGCTTGTTTGCTGATGCCGCGATGCGAACCGCGATCCAGGAGCAACTCAAGCGCGACGGCGAAATCCGCGCCGCCGAATGCACCATACTGCGCGCCGATGGCACACCCAAACAATGCCTTTTTTTCTCCCGAGTGGTGGAGCTGCACCACAAAACGCTTGGCTTGAGTTGGTTGATCGATGTCTCCGACCAGCGCCGCGCCGCAAGTGAATTGCAAGCCAACCAGCGGTTGCTGGAGAACGTGATCGACGCCATTCCCATGGCCATTTTTGCCAAGGATCTGCAGTCGAACTACATCCTCGTCAACCAACAATTTGCCGCCCTGCACAGCTCCAGCAAAGCGCAACTGCTACACCAGCACACGTCCAATCTGCAGGTGCCCGAAGCAACACGCGCCAAATCGCTGATCGACGACCAATGGGTCTTCAGCCGCCGCGAAGCGCTGGAGCACCTGATTTGGCTGGAGCGGCCCTCCGGCGAGCGCACGCCCTTTCACAGCAGCAAGCGACCATTGGAAGATGGCGATGGTCAGCTGATTGGCCTGCTGGGCATCAACCGCGACATCACCGACGAACTGCGCACCCAGGAAGCCTTGCGCGCGGGCGAGGCACGCTTCTCGGCACTGTTCCACAACGCGGGCGCACCGCAACTGGTGGTCAACCCGCTTACGGGTGAGATCGAAGACGTCAACCATGCCTTTGTCCACCTCCTGGAATGCGAACGCAGCGCACTCCTAGGCCCGGCCACCGGCGACCTCGCCTGCTTTGGCGACAGGCTACGCGCCGCCTCCCCCTTGCCACAAGAAATCGTGCTGACCACGGCCACCGGTGTGCCGCGCACCGTGCTCGGCTCGGCGTTCACCATGACCACGCCGTCCGGTGATCGCCTGGCGTGGTCGCTGCAGGACGTGACCGACCAGCGCGCCGCGCGCGAACAAATGCAGCGCATGACGCAGACCCTGGAAGCCGCGGTACAAAAACGCACGGAGGAATTGACCCAGGCGAATGCCGAGCTGCGCAGCGCGCTGCTAAGCCTGGAGCAGTCGCAGCAAGCGCTGCTGCGCTCCGAAAAATTGGCGGCATTGGGACGCATCGTGGCCGGCGTGGCGCACGAACTCAACACGCCGATTGGCAACAGTCTGCTCTCGGCGACAACGCTGGTGCACCAGACC
Source organism: Variovorax sp. HJSM1_2 (assembly GCF_049316285.1). Classification (NCBI taxonomy): domain Bacteria; kingdom Pseudomonadati; phylum Pseudomonadota; class Betaproteobacteria; order Burkholderiales; family Comamonadaceae; genus Variovorax; species Variovorax sp. HJSM1_2. Next base: position 101,116 of record NZ_JBMOXA010000004.1, read on the forward strand.
GAGAAACTGCAGGAACAGATCAACAGCGGCCTGCGGCGCTCGTTTCTCGATGCTTACATGAGCACGGCGCAAGACGCGGTATCGATTCTGCTGCGCAATCTGCAACGCGCAGCCGAGCTGATTGGCAGCTTCAAACAGGTGGCGGTGGATCAAACCAGCTCACAACGCCGGCGCTTCGACTTGAAGGCGGTGGTCGACGAAATGCTGCTCTCCTACCGCCCCCTGTTGCGCACGGCGCATATCGACGTCGAGGTCCAAGTGGCTGAAGGTATTTGGCTGGACAGCTACCCCGGACCGCTGGGCCAGGTGGTCGGCAACCTGCTGCACAACGCCGCCATCCATGGCTACCCCGATAGCCAGGTCGGTGGCACCGTCTCGGTGGTGGCGCAATCTGGGCCAGATCAACCCGTGCGGCTGACCGTGGCCGACGCCGGGCGCGGCATCACGGCGGAAAATCTGGGGCGCATCTTCGACCCGTTCTTCACCACGCGCCTGGGGCAAGGTGGCAGTGGCCTGGGCCTGAACATCGTGCACAACATCGTCACCGGCCCGCTGGGCGGCAGCATCGAGGTCGACAGCCTCCCCGGGCGGGGTACACGCTTTATCCTCACATTGCCGCTGGTGGCACCAAAAGACAAATAAACACACAGTTTTGACGCTTGGCCATGGATTTCTACGACGCACTGACGCCGCTCTACCACCTGATCTATCCAAACTGGCAACACAGCGTGCAACTGCAAGGCGAGCAGCTCGACCAGATCATCCGCAGCCAATGGCCGGCGCACCACAGCGTGCTCGACGTCTCCTGCGGCATTGGCACCCAGACCTTGGGATTGGCGCAACGCGGCTATGCGCTCACCGCCTCGGACCTGTCGCCGCGCGAGATCGAGCGCGCACGGCGTGAGGCCCAGCAACGTGGTCTGGCCGTCAACTTCAGCGTGGCCGACATGCGCGCCGCCCACAGCGTGCACGGCACCGGCTTCGACCTGGTGCTGTCCTGCGACAACTCTGTCCCCCACCTGCTGACCGACGACGACCTGCTGCTGGCGTTTCAACAGTTCTGGGCTTGCCTGCGTCCAGGCGGCGGCTGCGTGCTCAGTGTGCGCGACTATGCGCAGGAGGCGCGTGGCAGCAACATCGTCAAACCCTATGGCGCGCGTGTGCAAGACGGCAAACGCCACGTGTTGTTCCAGGTGTGGGACTTCGACCAGGGTGGCCAGGGCGACCACTACGACCTGTCGTTCTACGTGATCGAAGACGATCTGGCCAGCGGCCAGGCGCAAACCCATGTGATGCGCTCACGCTACTACGCCATCTCGACCACACGCCTGTGTGAACTGATGGCGCAGGCAGGATTTGAAAATGTGCAGCGGCTCGACGGTGTGTTCTTCCAGCCGGTACTGGTGGGGACAAAACCCGCGCGATCGCTTATCTGACGGGGATCACCGTCGCCCGGTCCACCGCCACGGCGGTGACCGCATTTTGCGGCGAGCCATCAACCAGCTTGTCGGAATAGGTCATGTAGACCAGCGTGTTGCGTTTCTTGTCGACCATGCGCACGATGCGCAGCTTCTTGAACAACACGGACAGGCGTTCGTTGAACACTTCTTCCTGCACCTTCAAGGGCTGGGGAATGCTGATGGGGCCGACCTGGCGGCAGGCGATGGAGGCCTCGGCCTTGTCTTCGGCCAGCCCCAGTCCACCGGAGATGCCACCGGTTTTGGCGCGCGAGACGTAGCAGGTCACGCCCTCGACCTTGGGGTCGTCATAGGCCTCGACGACGATTTTGTGGTCCGGGCCTATCCACTGGAAAGCGGTATCGACTGCACCGACCTGCTGGGCCTGCGCAACGGCAGCGGCCAAACAGAGAGACACCAGCAAAGCGATTTTTTTCATGATGTTCTCTCTTTCAGGCCAGGCCATTTACGCCGGGCGTTTCACCGGGCGTTGCAGTTCAGGCAATTCGATCTTCACTTCCAGCACTTCAAGATTGTCCTGGCGTTCCAGATGCACCTTGATGTCTTCGGCATTGATCGACACGTATTTTGAAATCACCGCCACCAGCTCGCGTTGCAGCGCGGGCAGGTAGTCGGGACGGCTGTTGTCGCGGCCATTGCGTTCGTGCGCCAGAATGATCTGCAGGCGCTCTTTCGCAACCGTCGCGGTTTTCTTCTTTTCTCCGAGCAGAAAAGACAAGAAGGACATGGCTTACCTCCCGCCAAACAAACGTTTCAGAAAGCCGGGCTTCACGGCATCCACAAAACGCATGGGTTTGTCTTCGCCCAAGAAGCGGTCCACCACATCTTTGTAGGCTTCGGACACGTCCGAGCCCTGCAAATGGATGGCAGGCACGCCCTGATTCGATGCCTGCAGCACCGACTCGGACTCCGGGATCACGCCCATGAGCGGGATGCGCAGAATATCTTGGATATCGTCCAACGACAGCATCTGCCCGTCTTCAACACGCACCGGGTTGTAACGCGTGATCACCAGGTGTTCCTTGATCGGCTCGGCGCCTTCCATCGCACGTTTGGTCTTGGAACCAAGCATGCCCAGAATGCGGTCCGAGTCGCGCACCGAAGAGACTTCGGGGTTGGTGACCACCAGGGCTTCATCAGCGAAGTGCATGGCCATCAAGGCACCGGTTTCAATGCCCGCGGGCGAGTCGCAGACGATGTACTCGAAGCCCATGCCGGCCAGGTCGTTCAATACCCGCTCCACGCCGTCCTGCGTCAGCGCGTCTTTGTCGCGCGTTTGCGAAGCGGCCAATACAAACAGGTTTTCACACTGTTTGTCCTTGATCAGCGCCTGGTTGAGGTTGGCCTCGTTGTGGATCACATTGATCAGGTCGTACACCACGCGGCGCTCACAACCCATGATCAGGTCAAGGTTGCGCAGGCCCACGTCGAAGTCGATGACGGCTGTCTTGAAACCGCGCAAGGCCAGCCCCGATGCGAAGCTGGCGCTGGTGGTGGTCTTGCCTACGCCACCCTTGCCGGAGGTCACCACGATGATTTTGGCCATGGTCTTACAGGTCTTTCAGTTTCAAAAAATTTAGAGAGGTTCCATCAGCAGCTTGTCGTCCACCATACGCACCTGCGCCGGCTTGCCCAGCACATCGGCGGGCAGCGGCACTTCAGAGGTACGGTAGGTGCCGGCGATCGAGATCAACTCGGCCTCCAGGCAGGTACTGAAGATTCGGGCACTGGCATTGCCGCGCACGCCCGCAATGGCGCGACCACGCAACGGGCCATAAACATGGATGTTACCGTCGGCCAACACTTCAGCCCCGGCGTTCACGGCCGCCAGCACCACCAAGTCGGCGCCACGCGCGTAGACCTGCTGGCCGGAGCGCAGAGGTTTGTCTATCACCAGGGTGGGCACGGCGGCCGCAGCAGCCACAGGTTTGACTTCGGCCACCGGCTCGGGCGCGGCCACCGGTAATGCTGCTACAGGCTCGGCCGCCACTTGCTGCGCCGGGGCTTGCGCCACATCGGGCGCTTCCACCAGACCGGCGGCCACAGCTGCCGCGCGCTGGGCTTCGGAGCCGCCATGCACCGCCACGGGTTGCATGCGGTACTGACGCAGCAGCTTGTTCAGGGCTTTGAAGTCTATGGCGCCAGCGTCTTCAGGCAACTGCGCCAGGTTGACGAGGACCGGGTCCTGGTCAAAGAAATCGGGGGTGTCGCCAAAGCGCTCGGCCAAGGCCGCTGCCAGCGCCTTCAGATCAGCGGTTTTGAGCAGCACCGCGATCAGGGGCAAGGTCGCACTTTTAAGGTCGAAACTGGCTCTGGACGATCCGGCGGGTACTGCAGACATGGAGGGATGGTTTGCCAAAAAAACGCGCGAATGACGCACAAATGGCGGATTCTACTTGGCGCAGCAAGCGACACCCCGGGCGTTTTGGTCCCGGGCTTACACAAATGCCATCAGGCCTCGGCCACACGGCGCGCCAAGTGCGCCAGCGCCTCTTCTACCTGGTCAACCAAAACCAGGCACAAATCGCCCGGTTGCAGTTGGTCCAGCGCGTGGTCAATGGCGACAAACTCGCCGTAGATCTCTTCCACTTTCTGGGTGCGCTTGGCACCAGCCAGGCCTTCGCGCAACAGCGCCAGCACTTCGCCATCGGCGCGGCCACGCTGGCAGGCGTCCTGGAACAGGATCACGTCGTCAAACGCAGCACCCAGAATCACCGTTTGCTCGCGGATGTCCTCATCGCGCCGGTCACCGGCACCCGAGATCACCACCGAGCGGCGTTGGCCGGGCATGGCGTCCACAGCGGAAACCAAGGCACGCATGGCGTCCGGGTTGTGGCCATAGTCGGCAATGATGGTGGCACCGCGGAAGTCCATCACATTGAAGCGGCCGGGGGCGTTGTCGGCGTCGTTGGCAAAGCTGTTCATGCCGCCGCGCACGGTGTCCCAGTTCAGGCCGGCACCCCAGGCGGCGGCTACCGCGGCCATGGCGTTTTCGACCTGGAAGGAGATGCTGCCGTTGCGTGTGATTGGAATGTCGCGCAGCAAAACCTTTTCGCGCCAAGCGCCTTCGGCGGCAATGATGGCGTCGCCATCCACATACACCGTACGGCGACCTTGCGCGCGGTGCGTGGCCATCACCGGATGGTGCCTGTCGGCGGCAAAGTAGATCACCTGGCCTGGGCACGAGGTGGCCATGGCCGCGACGATGGGGTCTACCGCATTCAGCACCGCGTAGCCGGTAGGCGCCACGTTCTGCACAATCACGCGCTTCAGCACCGCCAGGTCTTCCACGGTGGTGATGAAGTTCAGCCCCAGGTGGTCGCCCTGGCCGATGTTGGTGACCACCGCCACCTGGCAGCGGTCAAAACCTAGGCCTTCACGCAGCAGGCCGCCACGCGCGGTTTCAAACACGGCCGCATCCACCTGCGGGTTCAACAACACGTTGCGCGCGCTCTTGGGGCCGCTGCAGTCGCCGCTGTCGATTTGCCGGCCTTGCACGTACACACCATCGGTGTTGGTCATGCCGACACGCAGGCCGCTGCTGGCGAACAGGTGGGCGATCAAACGCGAGGTGGTGGTTTTGCCGTTGGTGCCGGTCACGGCCACCACGGGGATACGGCCATCCTCGTCGGGTCCATACAGGTGGCTGACGATGGCGTCACCAACATTGCGGCCTTTGCCGAACGAGGGCGAGATGTGCATGCGCAAGCCCGGCGCGGCGTTGACTTCGACAATGCCGCCGTGCTGCTCTTCCAGCGGGCGCAGCATGCTTTCACACACCAGATCCACGCCGCAGATGTGCAGGCCGACCATTTGCGCCGCCGCCACGGCCTGGGCAGCGATGTCGGGGTGCACGTCGTCGGTCACATCGGTGGCGGTGCCGCCGGTGCTGAGGTTGGCGTTGTTGCGCAGCACGATGCGGTGGCCTTTTTCAGGCACCGACTCGGGCTTCAGGCCCTGCAGCGCCAAGCGCGCCACGGCGATGTCGTCAAAGCGAATTTTGGTGAGCGAGGTGGCGTGGCCATCACCACGGCGTGGGTCGGAGTTGACGATGTCCACCAACTCACGCACGGTATGTACACCGTCGCCCAGCACCTGCGGCGGGTCGCGGCGCGCGGCGGCGATCATGCGCGAGCCGACCACCAGAATGCGGAAGTCGCTGCCCGGAAGGAACTTCTCCACCATCACCTCGCCATACTCGGCCGCAGCCCGGTAGGCCACCTCCATGTGGTCACGGTCGTTGATGTTGACCGTCACACCCTTGCCCTGGTTGCCGTCCTGCGGCTTGACCACCACGGGCATGCCAATCTTGTTGGCCACGGCCCAGGCTTCGTCCACACTGGCCACAGGCTGGCCAAACGGCACTGGCACACCAGCGGCGTGCAACAGCTTTTTCGTCAGGTCTTTGTCCTGGGCAATGGATTCGGACACCGCGCTGGTTGCGTCCACCTCGGCCGCCTGGATACGGCGTTGGCGCGAGCCCCAGCCAAACTGCACCATGCTGCCCTGCGTCAGGCGGCGGTACGGAATGCCACGCGCCACAGCGGCGTCCACAATGGCGCCCGTGCTGGGGCCCAGGCGCACGTCTTCGTCGGTGTCGCGCAGTTGGTGAATGGCGGCGGCCAGGTCAAACGCCGTGCGGTTGCTGGCGGCGTCGATCAGGTTGAGCGCGGTTTGCAGCGCCAGGCGGCCCACATCTTCTTCGCTGTACTCCACCACAACCTGGTAGACACCGGGTTCCACCGTGGTGGCCGTGCGGCTGAAGGTCACCGGGCAACCGGCTTGGGCCTGCAAGGCCAGCGTGGCGCTTTCCAGCACCCGCGCCAGCGACACCGGGCCGTGCTCGCGGTCGGCCATCAGCGGGCCTACAGCGGGGAACAAGGCGCGCAGGGCCGCTTCAAAACCTGGCAGGTTTTCGATCGCTCGCTCGGCTTCGGAGCAGGTGACGATGGCCTCAATGGCCGTGTGCCGGCTCCAGAGGTTGGGGCCGCGCAGGGCTCGGATTCGGGATACTTCCATGAGTCGGGCTCTAGTGTTGGTTCTGGCGGTTATTTATGCAGCGGCTACGGCAGCGCTACGCGTGGCCGGCAACTCAAGTTCGAATGTCTTCAGGCCGGCGGCGATCAAATCGGGCGAAATATCCAGGGCCCAGGCGGCCGCTACAGCCGCCAAGATGGGCGAAGTAAGGTTGTCGCCAGCGCTGCCCGCCTTGTCGTGCTGCTGCGTCAGGCGGTCTATGCTGGTGAGCAGTACTTCAGCCGTGCCCGTGGCCAACACCACTTGGCCCTTGGCATTGACCAAGACCGCGCGCCCCTGGGCTGCGCGGTGCGCCACCACAGCGGGCGCCTCAAGGTTGCGTGCATAGAAGATGACCTGGCCATCACACAAAGGCGCCAGTTCGGCGACCTCGGCGATGTCACCATTCAGCACACCCACACCTTCGGCGAGCACCACATCGATCTGGGTACGCATCACCTTCTTGAGTTGTTCCCGCTCGGTGATGTCAAACTCGGCCAGGGTTTCACAACCATCAAAATCGGTGACTACACCGACCATGCAGCGGTCGTAAGCCAAGCCGTCGCGCAAGATGCCCTCGGCACCGGTTTCGATCACGGCGGCCTGCATCGAGCGGTTGATCAGCAACCGGTGCGCCGGCTCCCAGCTTGCACTGGGCGCCGCATCGACGCGGCGGCTGTCGAGGAACAGGCCGTCACGGCAAGCCAGGCCCACACGTTTGCCACTCAAGTGGATCAACCAGGCGGCCAGACGCGCGGTGATTTCGGTGCCTTGGGTACCGGCCACGCCGACCAGCGGAATCCGTCCGGTTTCTTCTTCGGCAAACAAATGGTCGATGATGGCTTTGCCCACGGGGCGCGGGGAACCCACGGCGGGCTTCAGGTGCATCAGCAAACCGGGGCCTGCGTTGACTTCCACAATCGCCCCGCCCTGCGCTTGCAGTGGCTTGCCGATGTCTTCACACACCATGTCGATACCGGCAATGTCCAGCCCCACCACACGCGCGGCCAGCACGGCGATGTAGGCCACTTCGGGATGGACCTGATCGGTGCAGTCCACGCCCAGGTTGCCGTTGCGCTGGATGATGACCACGCGGCCAGACGCTGGCACCGAATCACCCTTGAGGTTTTGCCTTTGCAGTTCGAGTTGCAGCTTGGGGTCGGTGTCGAGCACGATCACGTCCAGCGGGAACTCTTCTTCAGCGCCACGGCGTGGGTCGGAGTTGAGCTGGCTGTCGATGAGCTGCGCCACCGTTTGTGTGCCGTCGCCGGTCACGGTAATCATTTCGCCGCGCGCCGCCGCCACCACCTGGCCACCCACCACGAGTACGCGGTGTTCGTGGCCACGGATGAAGCGCTCCACCATCACCTCGCTGCCTTCGGGCTCGGCCACGTGGAAGGCCGCCTCGACATCTTCTCTGCGGCTGAGTTCCAGCGACACACCACGGCCATGGTTGCCGTCAGAAGGTTTCACCACCACGGGCAGGCCTATGTCTTGCGCGGCCTCCCAGGCGGCTTCGGGTGAATCGACCGGCTGGCCTTCCGGCACGGGCACGCCGCAGGATTGCAGCAGCGACTTGGTGAGGTCTTTGTCGCGCGCAATGCCTTCGGCAATGGCGCTGGTGAATTCGGTCTCGGCCGTCCAGATGCGGCGCTGCTGCGCGCCATGGCCAATCTGTACCAGGTTGCCGCCGTTCAGGCGGATGTGCGGGATACCGCGGTCGGTGGCCGCGGCCACGATACAAGCGGTGCTGGGGCCGAGGTAGCAGTCGTCGACCTGCTCGCGCACGCGGGTCACGGACTCAGACACATCAAACGGCTGGTTGCGGATGGCGGCGGTGAGCAGGCGGTGGCCTTCGGCCAAGGCCGCGCGTGCCACCTGTTCGTCGCGTGCGCGGAACACCATGCGGTACACACCGTGTTGGGAGGTGCTGCGCGTTTGCCCAAAACCCGTGGGCATGCCGGCCAGGTTCAGCAATTCGATGACCACATGCTCCAGCACGTGGCCGGCCCAGGTGCCTTCACGCAGGCGCTGCAAAAAGCCGCCACGTTCACCCACACCGCAATGGTGCTCCTCCAGCGCCGGCAGCAAGCTCAACAGCCTATCGGCCAAGCCCGGAATGAGGTTGGACGGAAAGTCCTCCAAGTCCCCCAGGTCCAGCCAGACTTCCAGGGTGGGACGGTAGGTCCAGATGTTGGGGCCGCGCAGGTAGTTGATGCGCAAGAGTTGAATGTCGTCCTTGGGGCTCATAGGTCTTGGTCGAATTTCGGGAGGCTGACTAAATGCCGGTAGATATTGTCTATTGTGCGCTCGGGATTCGGGGGGCGATGCAGCAAGATGTTGTCTCCGCGTCAACGCCACAACTTTCGGCGGTCAACTAAGCGGCCGCATCAACCGTTCGGGCAGAATCCACAGTCCCCGCGCACCGACCGCAGCCAGAAAAGTCATCGCGGAGCTTCAAAAAAATATGCAGCATCAACATTCAGTAGACCTCTCCAGTGGCAGTCCAAGTTCCGTGCAGCAAGCGCTGCAAGGACATCTAGCCGCAGACGAGAACGTTCTCGCCAGCCTCGCGGTTGACCTGGACCCGCAACTTCGCTTTCAGCATGGCTGGCTGGTGCTGACCGACCGGCGCCTGCTGGCCCGGCAGAACAATGACACCTGGCAAGCCTGGCCTCTGTCGCCCGAGCTGCAGTTGCTGCACACCGACTACGCGGGTGTGGGCACGCTGGCATTACATGACACACAAAAGCAATTGGCCAAGTGGCGCTACACCTTGAGTGTGGACCCTCAGGCGCTGCGCCTGCTCAAGCAGTTCGAGTTGCGCATCACCACCCTGGGCCAGGCGCCGGCCGCAACCGAAGAACTCACGGTATGCCCAACTTGCCACGCACCGCTGCCACCCGAAAGTGAAGACTGCAGCGTATGCGGCACCGACGTGCATACACCACCGTCCACCTGGGTGCTGCTGCGCCTGTGGCGCTTTGCCCACCCCTACCGCCAACAGCTGATCGCCGGTTTTGTGTTGACACTGCTGTCCACCGCTGCCGCGATGGTGCCGCCCTACCTCACCATCCCGCTGATGGATGACATCCTCATCCCATTCCAGAACGGGCAAAGCATAGAACCGCGGCTGGTGATGCTGTACCTGGGCGGCCTGCTGCTGGCGGCGATCGCCGGCTGGGGACTGAACTGGGCACGCACCTATATGTTGTCGCTGGCGTCCGAGCGCATTGGTGCCGACCTGCGCACCGCCACGTTTGAGCATCTGCTGACGTTGTCGCTCGACTACTTCGGTGCCAAACGCACGGGCGACCTGATGGCGCGCATTGGTTCCGAGACCGACCGCATCAGCGTCTTTCTGTCCTTGCATGCACTTGATTTCGCCACCGACGTGCTGATGATCACCATGACGGCGATCATCCTGTTCTCCATCAACCCCTGGCTGGCCCTGGTCACCTTGTTGCCCCTGCCCTTTATTGCCTGGATGATCCACACCGTGCGTGACCGGCTGCGCACCGGTTTCGAGAAAATCGACCGCGTGTGGTCACAGGTGACCAATGTGCTGGCCGACACCATTCCCGGCATTCGCGTGGTCAAGGCGTTTGCGCAGGAGCGCCGCGAAACCCAACGTTTTCGCGATGCCAACCGGCACAACCTGGAAGTCAACGACCGGCTGAACAAGATCTGGTCGCTGTTCACTCCTACCGTCTCGCTGCTGACCGAAATCGGCCTCCTGGTGGTCTGGGCGTTTGGCATCTGGCTGGTGTCCAGACAACAGATCACGGTGGGTGTGCTCACGGCTTTCATCGCCTATATCGGGCGCTTCTACACCCGGCTGGATTCGATGAGCCGCATCGTCTCGGTCACGCAGAAAGCCGCGGCCGGAGCCAAACGCATTTTTGACATTCTGGACCACGTCTCCAACGTGCCGGATCCGGTCAACCCGGTGCCGCTGGGTGGCGGCAACACCCCCGGCAGCCTGCGCGGCCAGATCGACATGAAGAGCATAGGTTTCCGTTACGGCAACCGCTCGGTCATTCGCGACCTGAACCTGAGCATACGCCCTGGTGAAATGATTGGCCTGGTCGGCCACAGCGGCTCGGGCAAAAGCACGCTGGTCAACCTGATTTGCCGCTTTTACGACGTAACCGATGGCTCCATTCAGGTGGACGGCACCGACATCCGGCGCATCGCCGTTGCCGACTACCGGCGCAACATCGGTCTGGTGCTGCAGGAGCCGTTTTTGTTCTTTGGCACGATTGCGGAAAACATCGCCTACGGCAAACCCGAGGCCACACGCCAGGAAATTGTCGCCGCCGCACGCGCCGCACACGCGCATGAATTCATCTTGCGGCTGCCACAGGGCTACGACTCCTTGGTGGGTGAACGTGGACAAGGTTTGTCGGGCGGCGAGCGCCAGCGCATCTCCATCGCCCGCGCCCTGCTGATAGACCCGCGCATCCTGATCCTGGACGAAGCCACCTCTTCGGTCGACACCGAGACCGAAAAAGAGATACAGAAGGCACTCGACAACCTGGTGCAAGGCCGTACCACAATTGCCATTGCACACCGCTTGTCGACCTTGCGCAAAGCCGACCGGCTGGTGGTGATGGACCGTGGCCACGTGGTGGAAGTCGGGCCGCACGATGAACTCATGGCCCAACAAGGCGCCTACTGGCGGCTGTACGAGGCCCAGGCCCGGCGCGTGGACGGCGACATCGACAGCGACGCGGCCTCGCCCCTGCCCGCGCCCAGCCACGCGGCCCACCCGGCCGGCACGCCTTGAGCGGCCGCCATGAACGCCCAGAAAAACGCCACCAGAGACACACATGTCGCAGATTGACTTTCAACTAGAGCGCGATGCCTTTGGCCGCCTGGTCTTCATTTCCGACCAAGGCCACCGGCATGAAGGCATTGTTCCCGTGCGTGCCTTTCCGATTGCCGCCCCCAACGAAGGCATTTCGCTGGTGGGCGAAGACGGGCACGAACTGGCCTGGATTGCGCACCTGGCCGACATTCCGGCGGCGCAGCGTGTGCTGCTGGAGCAAGAGTTTGCGGAACGCGAGTTTGTGCCGGAAATCCGGCGCGTGAAGAAGGTATCCACCTTTTCCACACCCAGCATCTGGCTGGTGGAGACCGACAGAGGTGAGACCGAATTTGTGCTGAAGTCCGAAGAAGACATCCGTCGTCTAGGCCAAGGGGCGCTGCTGATCACCGGCGGCCAGGGTGTTCATTTCAGCATCCGGAATATGCCAGCCCTGGACCGCACGTCACGCCGCTTGCTGGAACGTTTCCTGTAATTAAAACCAGCTTGTTGCCGGGCCGATCTTGAAACTTCGGGCTCCGGCCCGAAAATTTTCAATAAATTTTCAAAACAGGCCTAAATTCCTCTGTAAATTTGCCGTTACAAACAGTACGAAGCCTCGGAATTGGTCTGGGGATATCAGTAAGTCTGGAACGTCATATGCAAGTCACCCCGATAGATCGAGCAAGCAGCTGGTCGCCTAACGGTGCCGACTTGCCGTCGGCCAGCACCGATACGGCCACGCCGCCACGTGCCTCGCCCACCGAAACCAAAGCCTTGCAAGAGGTGGCGCCCACACCCGTGGAGCCTTCGGTGAAGATAGAAATCTCATCCGCGTTTGACGAAATCGTCAAACAGGAGAAGGCCGCGCAATTGGCCCTCACGGCCAAGCCTGGGGTCGACTACACAATTGCTGCCGCGAATGGAAAACCGTCGGCCGATCCGGCGCCAGCCACGAACAATGTGGTGGGCAGCGTGGGCGCGGTGAACAACACCAAAGCCACCCAACAGCCGGAAACCGCCACCGAATCGGCGCGCCTGGTCGATACCGGCAAGCTGCCTGGTCCGGAGCAGCCCTCCAGCGCCACCGACCAGCCTAACAAGGACTGGACCACCAAGGTCAAGGCCGAAGAAGAAAAACCGCCAGAGCCGCCAAAAGAGCCTATCTCCAAAAAGCTGCTGGAGTTCCTGCAATCGTTGTGGCGTGCCGCAGGCCAGGCGATTGACGTGGTGGACGGCGAAACCAATAAAACGCTGAACCCGAACAAACTCTCCGAAGGCCCGTTGACCTACAACGACCCATCGGCGAAAAAGGTCAACGACGTCAGCTCTAGCTCCAGCACCTAAGCCAATCCTCCACCCGCATCTGGTGATGTAGCCATGCGGGCTTTTTCGTTCAGATGGCACCGCGCAAGCAGTGCCATTTTTTTTGCGCTTTTGTGCAAGCTCAGCTCGGCTGCAGTGCAAACCTGGCGTCTTGGCCCGCCACCGCAGGATGGAGTTCCCAACGGCTGGCATGGTAGTCGGCGACACCCGGGCGATGGGCAATCGAGACCAGGGCGCCACCCGATTGCAGGGCCTGGGCCCGCAGGCGTTCATAAATCTGCCGTTCGGCGGGCTCGTCGAGGGCACTGGTGGCTTCGTCGGCAAAAATCCACTGCGGCTTTTTCAACAACACCCGCGCCACGGCCAAGCGCTGCGCCTCGCCACCCGACAACTTTTGCCCCCAGGCGTTGCTTTCGTCCAGCCAGTCGACCAGTTGCGGCAGCAGCGCAGCGTGAAGCGCCTGGCGCAAATCGGCATCACTGAAGTCGGCAGCGGGGTGCGGGTAGGCCAAAGCGTCGCGCAGGCTGCCATCGGGAAAATATGGCCGCTGCGGCATAAACATGCTGTTGGCCGGCAGGTCCACCCGCCCTTTGGCAAACGGCCAGATACCCGCCAGCGCACGGAACAAGGTGGATTTGCCGCTGCCCGATGGGCCCTTGAACAAAATGCTGTCGCCCGGCTTGGCCACCAGGGCCAGATTGCTCAGCAGCGGTGTGCCGTTGGGCAGGCTGACCTGCAAACCTTGGGTGTGGAGTTCGTTGGCAGGCGCCGCGGCACCACCCATACGGGCTCCTGATTTTGCAGCAGCTTCCGCAGCCTGGAAGCGCTCTTGTGCCTGAATGCTCTCTTCAAAACTGGTCAAACGATTAACCGTGGCGCGCCAGCTCGCCAGGCTGCTGTAGTTGTCGACAAACCAGCTCAGCGAGTCTTGCACTTTGCCGAAGGCCGATGAAATTTGTACCAGTTCACCGAGTTGTATGGCACCGCTGAAGAAGCGTGGCGCGGCCACCAGAAACGGGAAGATGATGGCCGCCTGGCCAAAAAAGCTGCTGAACCAGATCAGCCGTTTTTGCGCCTTGATCAGCAGCAGGTAGTTGCGCAACACGCTGGCAAACCGACCGTCCAGTTGCTGGCGCTCCACCGCTTCGCCCTTGTCCAGCGCAATGGCTTCGCTGTATTCACGCACCCGCACCATGTGATGCCGGAAGTCGGCCTCGACACGTTGCTGTTGAAAGTTCAGCGCAATTTGCGGGCGGCCAATGTAGTGGGTGATGACGCTGCCCGCCAGGCAATACAACACCGCCAGCCAGACCATAAAGCCCGGCACGTCATATTCGCGACCGCCGTAATGGAAGGCAAACATGCCCGACAGGCCCCACAAAATCCCGACGAAGCTCACCAGCGTGATCAGCGCGTTCAGCAGCCCCATGCTCAGGCCTATGGTGTCGCTGGTGAACTGGTTCAAGTCTTCCTGGATACGCTGGTCCGGGTTGTCCGGCACCACGCTCACACCGTCGGCATGCGGCGTAAAACGTGCCAACTCCAGCCGGTAAAAGGCGCCATGTGCCAGCCAGCGCTGCAGATAGGTTTTGGTCATCCATGCGCGCCAGCGCATCGACAGCAGCTGGGTCAGGTAAAACTTGTAGACCGCCAGAATGATGGAGCCGAAGGCCAGGTAGCTGAAGCGGCCCAGTTGCTCCCAGAACACAGGCTGGTCCTTGTTCTGCAGCGCGTCGTAGAACACGCGGTTCCAGTCATTGAACAGCACCGCCAAGTACACACCGCCCAGGTTGAGCGCCACGATGGCGGCCAACAGCAGCCTGGCGCGCCATTTGTCCTCGGATCTGAAATACGGCGCGGAGAGCGCCCAGACTTTGGCCAACTGTTCTTTGCCCGAGGCAATACGGGAAGCCATGCGCGAGGTGATGGACATGTGGGCTTTGGTTTTGTAACGAATGCCCGCATCGTAGCCCGGCCGCAGCCCTGCGGCTTGCCTGCAGCGTGCTGTTTAAGACTGGCCTAAGAACACGTCGACGATCCAACAAGCCCGCCTCAGGACGCGGGCGAGCGCGCGTCCACATACACCCAGGCGCGCACACCCGAGGCCAGCAGCACACTGTCGCGGCGGTAGTCGGCCACCTCATAGGCATCGGCATGCATCAGCTCGGCGTGGGTGATGGCAAACACCGTGCCGTCCACCCGATCGGCCGGGTTGCCGGTAGAGGCGACCATGGGGTGATGGCTTTTGCCACTGGTGGCCAACACCGCGGGATCGGTGATCTGCAGCATCGTTTGGCCGTAGCCCACCAGTTGGTCCGCCGCGCCTTCGAGCTTGCGGCCGAAGGTTTGGCGCTGCACCGCTTCCAGTTGCAGCGTGCCATACGAGAACAAACGCTCCGAGGTATCGGCTCGGGATGAGTCCATGGTCTTCACTCCATAAAAAAACGCGAACGAAGTCAAATTCGTCCGCGTTAAAAATCATGAACCAAACTGGCCTTTAACGCAATTTGTGCTTGCGTGGCCAGCTATTGTTTTCGGAGTATTCAGCTTGAGAACAAGTTCTTAGAGCATGAATTCTTTAGCCTGGCCCTTGGCTTAGATCCGCACCACGGCAGGTGTTGCGCGCCCTGGGCTGCGCGCGCCCACCAAGGCCATGGCCAAGCGGCCTAGAGCACCCGCCGCCAGACCCAGCGCCACACCCAGGTCGCGCATAGGTTGCGCCACGCTGCCTTGAGCGGACGCAGCCACCAGGCCAGGGCTTCGGTCCGAGCTCCGTGCGGCGGCCCATTCCGGTGTCCAGCTGAAATACGCAGCGGCTTGGCTTGCACCGTTCAGGGCCCAAGGTTCCACCACGGCCTTTTGGCCCGCAGGCAGCTTGATCTGTTCACCCGCGTACAAAATGTGGTCGCCCAAACCGTTGCCAGCCCCCACAGCGGCACGGGGATCGTTGAAGGTGATCCACACCGCGCCGTGCGCCACTCGAAACACGCCTGCTTGTTGCGGCTGCAACGTGGTGGCACGGCCCGCGTCCAGTTTCCAGCAGCCTGCCAGCGCCGTGACGGGCAGGGATTGTTGCGATTCGAGTTGGGTTTGCGCCTCCATGATGGGCTCCAGAAAGTGTGTTTACGGGAATGAATGATCGTCGCCCACCCCCCTTTGGTCCAATGAAATCGAGGCCCGGCATTGATTCCATAAATGCAATAATTGGCCACTTTCTGTCATACGCCCACCTGCCCATAAAACCACGTCCATGGCCACCAGCACCGCCCATTTGCGTACCCGTCCAATTGCCGTAGGCCATCTGCGCACCTTTCTCGCCGTGGCGCGGCATCTCAACTTCCGGGCAGCGGCAGAAGAGCTGTCGCTGACCCAATCAGCGGTGAGCCGGCAAATCCAGGCGCTGGAAGACGAAGTCGGCGTGGCGCTGCTGCTGCGCCACACACGTGCGGTCGATCTCACCAGTGCGGGCGCGCAATTGATGCGCACCGCGCAATCGTCGCTGGAGCAGCTCGACAGCACGGTGCGCCTGATTCGGCGCACCGCCGGGCGCAAAAGCGTGGCCGTCACCACCTGGGCGTCGTTTGCCTCGATGTGGCTGATCTCGCGGCTGGAGGCGTTCCAGACCGAGTACCCGGACATAGACATCCGCATCGACGCCACCGACACCATGGTCGACCTGGAAACCGCCGATGTGGACCTGGCCCTGCGCTACGCCAAGCCCAATGTGGCGCCACGCGGCGCCATCCGCCTTTTTGGCGAGCAATTGACCGTGGTGGCCAGCCCCTGGCTACTGAAAACCGGCAAAAGCCTGACACGCGCCGAAGACCTGGCCAACTTTGCCCTGATCGAGGCCGGTGATGCCCACCGCGCCGTGCACCTGGAATGGCTCAGTTGGCACCGCTGGTTTGAAACCCAGGGTTTGGGCAAGCTGGAACCCAAACGCTGGATGTACTTCAACTACGCTCAACAGATCGCCCAGGCGGCGCTCACTGGGCAAGGCGTGGCCTTGGCCCGCATGCCGCTGGTGGCCGACAGCCTGGCCAACGGCGACTTGATCGAAGTGCTGCCGCACCTGCGCATGGACTCGCCCATGGCCTACTGGCTGGTGGTGGGCGAGCGCAATGCCAACCGCCCGGAAATCAAGGCGTTTTGCCAGTGGCTGCAGGTACAGGCGGCGGCCACCCGGGCGGCAGTTGGCGAAGTGCCTGACCCGGATACGGTGGACAACCTCGACTGACTGGATTCAAGGCGACTACGGCACCACCGGCGCCAACTGCGGCGCTACTTCCGGGTCGCGCAAACGCAGCAGCGCACGCACAAAACCGTGGTCGGAACGGGTGCCATCGCGGCCCTCGTGCAGGTGGTCGTTGAAGTAGTCGACACGCCGCACGTCACCCAGCTGGCGGCGGCTGCCGCGAATGAACTCTTCACTCACCAGCACCTGGTCCAGAACCTCGGGTGTGCCCTGGTAGATGTGGGAATACGCCACGTCCTTCTTCAGTGCCGACTCACCCTGTTCTTCATAAGCGTTGTACAGCGCCACGTCACGCGCCGCGCGGTCGTACAGCGCTTCCGATGTGGCCGCCACCAACTGTGTGGTCACGCTGTGTGGTGCGTCGTTGAAGTCGCCCATCACCACCAGCGGCACCTGGCTGCCTTGGAGCAGGTCAATCACGATGCAGCGCAAGGCCGTGGCCTCGGCGCCACGCATGATCAACGAGCGCAGGGCGGCGTGTGCGGCCACCTTGGGGTCGTCGCGGTCCTCCAGCGACTTGCCCTGGGCATCGAGCAAAAACTTCGGCCGCTTGGACTTGAGATGCGCGGTCAGCACGTTCACCGTCTGACCGTGTTTCATGCGCAAAGTGGCCAGCAGCGGCGGACGCTCGAAACGTGTATGTACACCGATCTGCGGCACGTCCACCTGGATATGCGCAGCAAACGCTTCAAACGACTGCAGCGCTTCGACCTCCAGCCGCGTGATGATGCCCACACGTGGTGTGCCTTGGGCGCCTATGGCCGGGGGCGTGTCTTCTGCGCCGGGCACGGCCACGGTGTCATAACGCAGACCACTGGCGGCAATGGCGTCACGCAGGGCGGACTCATCCCACACCTCTTGCACGGCCAGCACATCGGCATTCAGGCTGCGAAAACGCTCACCCAGCCAAGCGATCTTGCGCTCGTATTCGCGGTCGCTGTAGCTGTCGTGGTTGGGGTAATACATCCGGCCCGCACGGGCCAGATTCAAGACGTTGCAGGTGGCAACGAACAGGGTCGAATAATTGGAGGGTGTGCTTTGCATCATCAGCGCCCGCAAACAAAAATCACAAAGGGCACCCAGTTCACACCGGCCAGACCACTCCGTTGTCGTTCAAGATGGCGTCCAGCGGCATGTCGTGGGCAGCGGGCTCAAAGTCTTCCAGATAACCCTGTGTGTAACCCAGTCCCACGGTAAAAGGCCTGGGTTGCAACGCGGCCAAGGTGCGGTCGTAAAAGCCACCACCGTAACCCAGCCTGTAGCCGCCCGCGGCATAACCCACACAAGGCACAAACAACAAGGTGGGTACCACCACTTCGGTGTCTTTGGGTTTGGGAATGCCATAAGCATCTTCTTCCATCGGGCAGCCGGGGTACCAGGCATGGAAGGTCAGGGTCTTGGTGGTTTTGTCGACCACCGGCAGGCCTATACGCTTGAGCTTGGGGCCTTCGAGCAACTCGCCATCCTCTTTCCAGCGATGTAATGCGGGCAAGGGGTCGAATTCGCCCTTGATCGGCCAATAGGCGCCAATGACTTCGTCGGTGCGCCCAACCAGCCAGATACGCATCACCCGTTGTAACAAATCAGCGCGTTGTAGGCGGTCCGGCAGGTCCAAGCGTTGCGCTACCAGCGCCTCACGCAAAGCCTTGCGGTCTTGTGCCTTGTGGTCTTCAGAGTTGTCCATAATCCCCAACATGCAAGTTCAAGCCATTCTGACATCAATTGCGCTGGCCCTAGGCTTGGCGCAAGCCCTCCCCGCCCAGGCTCAGGTCCAGACCGGACAAGCCGGCGACCAGACCATTCTCGACATGGCCCAAGCCTACAAGGGCCGCGACAGCAAACGCCTCACCGCCCTGCTGCCCGGCACCCAAGGCCACCCACTCGAGCCCTGGGCAGCGTATTGGGAAGCACGGCTGAGACTGGACAGTTTCACCACCGCCGACATGCAGGCTTTTACGCGGCGCTACCCCAACACCTACCAGGAAGACCGCTTGCGCAACGATTGGCTGCTGCTGCTCGGCCAACGCCGCGACTGGGTGAGCTTCGCCGACGAATACACGCGCTACCGTATGCGCGACGACCGCGAGCTGCGTTGTTATGCCGCGCTGATAGAAGAGATCAGCCGCGGCCCGAATGCCATAGGCCCCAGTATGGTGGACGAAATACGCAACACCTGGTTTGCCCAGCGCGACGCCGAGGACGGCTGCACCGAAGCCGCCAGCCAGTTGCTGCTCGATCGCAAATTAAAGGCCGACGATTTCTGGCGCAAAGCGCGCCTGGCCACCGAGGCCAATCGGCCACGCTCGGCGGCCAAGGTGGTGGCCGTGGTGTCGCCCGAATCCCTGCCCCTGCTCAACGAACTCAACGACAAACCCACCAAGTTCCTGCTCGGCAAAACACTGGCCATCTCCAACACCCGGCGCGAGATTATTGTGCTGGGCCTGACCAAGCTGGCCGTGGGTGACCCGGACAACGCCGCCGTGCTGATGGAATCCAAGTGGAACATCCAACTCAACGCCGAAGAGCGCAACTGGGTCTGGGGCGTGATTGGCCGCCAGGCCGCGCAAAAGCTGCAGCCCAACGCCAGCGAATACTACGCCCGCGTCACCAAAGACAGCGACCTGACCGACGAACAACTGGTCTGGAAAGTGCGCGCTGCGCTGCGCACCGGCCAGTGGAAACAGGTGACCAGCGCCATTGCCGGCATGAGTGCCGAGACCCAGAAAGACCCGGCCTGGGTGTATTGGAAAGCGCGTGCGCTGCAAGCCCAGGCCAAGTCTGATCTCGACCGCGTGGAGCCCCAACAGTTGTTCCAAAGCATTGCCAGTGTGCGCGGCTTCTACGAACAACTGGCGCTGGAAGAAATCGGCCAGAAGATCACCGTGCCACCACGCCCACAGCCGCCCACGGAAGAAGAGAAGGCCGCGGCCCGCGCCAACCCCAGCTTTCAGCGTGCGCTCTACGCGATTCAGCTCGGCCTGCGCAGCGAAGGTGTGCGCGAGTGGAACTACGCCACCAACCTGCACGACCGTGGCGGCCTGAGCGACCGCGAGTTGCTGGCGGCGGCCGACCTGGCCTGCCAAAACCAGCTCTGGGACCGCTGCATCAACACCAGCGACCGCACCAAGTCGTTCATCGATTTCGAGCAGCGTTTTCCCACGCCGCACCGTCAGGCCGTGGTCAAGCGCACCGATGAAATCGGCCTGGACCCGGCCTACGTCTACGGGCTGATCCGCCAGGAGTCGCGTTTCATCATGGACGCACGCTCCGGCGTGGGCGCCTCTGGCCTGATGCAGGTCATGCCCGCCACCGCGCGCTGGACCGCGAAGAAGATAGGCCTGTCCGACTTCAGCGTCTCGCAACTCAATGAACGCGACACCAACATCGCCATAGGCACCGGTTATCTGAAGCTGGTGCTGGATGACTTCGACGGTTCCATGGCGCTGGCCGCGGCGGCCTACAACGCAGGCCCCGGACGGCCGCGCAACTGGCGCAACGGCCCGGTGCTGGAAGCCGCCATCTGGGCCGAAAACGTGCCCTTCACCGAGACGCGCAACTACGTCAAGCTGGTGCTCTCCAACACCACCAACTACGCCGCCTTGCTGACCGGCCAGCCACAGTCGCTGAAGCAGCGCCTGGGCATGGTGGGGCCACGCGACACACGCCAACCCGAGCCCTACAAAGACCTGCCATAAATAGCAGTCAGCTCCCATTTAAGGAGCAAGCCAGGCAACCCCAAAGCGCCTGAACGTCAGGTTCTGCGCTTTTGGCTTTTATGGAACACCCTCTTCCGGTTTGCCGGCAAGCGGCGCAAAATGATTCCATGCACCGCATCCTCATTCTGGGCGGCAGCGGTTTTGTCGGCCGCCACTTGTGCGCCAAACTGGCCCTGCTGCCATGGCAGGTCACCGTGCCCACGCGTCGCATTGAAAGCCATAAGGCGCTTGCGATGCAACCGCGGCTGAATCTGCTGCAAGCCGACATCCACGACAAGGCCACACTCGCACGACTGCTGCAAGGCCAGGACGCCGTGGTCAATCTGGTAGCGCAATTACACGGCAGTGAAGCATCTTTTGCCAAAGTGCATGTGGAACTACCGCGTCGCCTGCTGCAAGCCTGCGCCGCCGCAGGTGTGCGGCGCGTGTTGCACGTCAGCGCCCTGAGCGTGCCCAACCAGCAGCCCGACATGGCGCCTTCGCGCTACCTGCGCAGCAAAGCGCATGGTGAATCTCTGCTGCACGCGGCGGCACAGTTTGGCGCCATTGACCTGACCGTGCTGCGCCCCAGCGTCATCTTCGGCGCCGACGACAAGTTCCTCAACCTGTTCGCCCGGCTGCAACACGCTTACCCCGCCGCCCTGCCCCTGGCCGGCGGCAAAGCGGTGTTTGAACCCGTGTGGGTGGAAGACGTGGCCCAGGCCCTGGTGAACGCACTGCAGCAAGCGCAAAGCATGGGCGAGATCTACGAAGCCTGTGGCCCGGAGCGCTACACCTTGACCGAACTGGTGCAACTGGCTGGCCGGCTCAGCGGTGTGCGCGGCGGCCGCGGCCATCCGGTGATCAACATGCCGCCCGTGCTGGCACGGCTGCAGGCCTTGCTGGCCGAATGGGCGCCCGGTCCCACGCTGCTCAGCCGCGACAACCTGGATTCGATGCTGCTACCCAGTGTGGCCAGCGGTGTGTTCCCCGGCCTGCAAGCGCTGGGCATTAACCCCAGTGCGCTCAGCGCCATCGCCCCCACCTACCTGCGCCCGGTGGACCCCGCCACGGCCATTCGCAGCCGCCCGCACAAACATCGCTTCTAGGACTTTTTCTCCCGACACCGAAGGCACACGGGTGGAAACCCGCGTGGGCGCACCACTATCATCGGCGGCTGCACAACCGCTTCGCGCCATGAACCTCAGGCAGCTCAAATACTTCGTCAAGATCGTTGAAACCGGCAACATGACCCGCGCCGCGGCCGACCTATTGGTGGCGCAGCCCGCATTGGGCAAGCAGGTGCGCCAGTTGGAAGAGAGCGTCGGCGTGCCGCTGCTGCTGCGCCATTCGCGTGGCGTAGAGGCCACCCCCGCCGGGCAACTGCTCTACGCCCGCGCGCAAGCCATTCTGCAACTGGTGGAAGACACACGCCGCGATGTCGCCGCACTCGATCCGCACGCCGCCGCCACCATGATCCGCCTGGGCATGACGCCCAGCCTGATGCTGGCCCTGGGCCCCGAGATCGCAGTGCAAACCCGCGAACAACTGCCCCAGGTTTTCTTGAGCGTGGCCGAGGAAATGAGCCATGTGTTGGTCGAGCTGCTGGCGCGCGATGCGCTCGATCTGGCGCTGGCCTACGAAGCGCCCGATGTGCCCCAGCTCACCCGCATACCACTGCAGCAGGAAGACCTGGTGCTGGTCACCCTGCCCGGGCCGCTGGCCGGCCAACCGATCACGCTTTCTGAGGCATTGGAAGAGCGCCTGGTGCTGGCCGAACGCCGCGACGTGGTGCGTGAACTGGTAGAGCGCGCGGTGCACGAAAACGGCCTGGAGATGACGCTGGCCTACGAGGTGCGCTCCATCGCCGCGTTCAAAAGCCTGATCCTGCGCGGCGAGGCCACCAGCATCATGCCCTACGCCTCGGTGATCCAGGAAGAGCAGCAAGGCCTGCTGCAGGTGCGTCCCATCGTCGAACCCACTCTGCGCCGCACGCTCTACCTCGTCGCGCCGCAACGGCGCGCCGCGCTGCGCCACGAAGACCAGTTGGTGGCCATCATCCGCAAAGCGCTGGCCGCATTTGCCGCGCAACTCGGGGCCCAGGTGCACCCGCTGCACGTGCCCCACTGATCCCTTTCGGCCGCCTGCGCAAAGAAAAGCTTTGCGCAGCCCTCGCCTAAAAAGTATTGGACGCAGGCCCCCCTGCAAAGCTCCAATAGCGCTTGCCGAAACTGCTATCCCGCGCGGCACTTTTTCAAGAGACAACGGTCCCGATGCCGCAAGATTTATTACCCGAAGCGCTGACGCGCGACCTGGCCCTGGCCAACCGCATCCTCTACGACCAGGGCGTGGTCGACGCCATGGGCCACGCCAGTGTGCGCCATCCCGAACATCCCGAACTGTTTTTGCTGTCGGCCAACCGTGCGCCGGGCCTGGTACGGCGTCGCGACATCTACTGCTACCGGCAGGATGGTTCACCGGTCGACACAGAGGGTCCACGCCCTTATCTGGAACGCTTCATCCACGCCGAAATCTACCGCTCGCGCCCGGATGTGCAGGCGGTGGTGCATTCCCACTCGCCCAACGTGATTCCGTTCGCCTGCACACACACGGCCTTGCGCCCGCTGTTCCATATGTCGGGTTTCCTGGGCAGTGGCTCGGCCCATTTCGACATCCGCGACGAAGCCGGTGACACCGACATGCTGATACGCAATAGCACGCTGGGCCGCTCACTGGCCAGCGCGCTCGGTGCGCAGAGCTGTGTGCTGATGCGCGGTCATGGTTCCACGGTCGTTGGCGATTCATTGCCGCAAGCCATTTACCGCGCGATCTACACCGAGATCAACGCCCGGCTGCAACTCGCGGCCAGCGGATTGGGCGAGGCCCAGTTCCTGAACCAGACCGAAGCACGCCTGGCTTCAGAAGCCAACGACACCCAGATCCCACGCTCATGGGCGCTGTGGGTACAGCGCCTGGGCGCCACCGACGTTGACGAATAAAGAATTCATTAAAACCACCAGGAGACTATGCAATGCCATCTTTGAAATCAACCGTCTGCAAAGCCATCACCGGCATCGCAGCGCTGGCCTCGGTGTTCTTCACCGTAGACCACGCGTCAGCACAGGGCGACACCTACCCCACACGCGCAGTACGCATCGTCGTGCCCTACGCCACCGGCGGCGGCTCTGACATCCTGGCGCGGCAAATCGGCGCCAGCCTGCAAACCATCTGGGGCCAGGGCGTGGTGGTCGACAACAAGGCCGGTGCGGCCGGCAACATCGGCAGCCTGGAAGTGGCACGCGCGCCGGCCGACGGCTACACCCTGGTGCTGCAGAACAACACCATGATCACCAACCTCGCGGTCAACGGCAAACTGCCTTACGACGCCGAGAAAGACCTCACGCCCATCATGCTGCTGGGCGTGACGCCCTTGGCCTTGGTCGCCCATCCCAGCCTGCAGGTCAACAACATCAAAGAGTTGCTGGCACTGTCCAAGGCCAAGCCCGATACGCTGGCCTACGGCTCGTGCGGCATAGGCTCGCCACACCACTTCGCCATGGAGTTGCTGAAAGAAAAAACCGGCATCACCGCCGCACATGCGGGCTACAAAGGCTGCTCGCCCGCCGTGACCGACGTGTTGGGCGGACAAATCCCGCTGGCGGTGGTGAGCGCCAACCTGGTCGTGCCACATGTCAAAAGTGGCAAGCTCAAGGTGCTGGGCGTGACCACCCCACGCCGCTACAGCCTGCTGCCCGACACCCCGACATTTGAAGAACAAGGCTACAAACCGTTCGACCTGGGCAACTGGTTCGCGCTGATGGGGCCAGGCAACCTGCCACCCGCCGTCGTGAAGAAGATCGCCACCGATGTGGAAAAGGTGCTGGCCGATCCGGCGGTGCAGAACAACCTGACGCTGGCCGGCGTCGAGATCACCAAGGGCTCGGCGCCCGAGCTGGCCAAGCTGATTCAGGCAGATACGGTGAAGTTCAAGCAGGTGGCGAAGAGCGCCAACATCAAGCCTGAGTGAGGGGAGCTTCATTTGCGCTGTCGGCCGGGTCTCGCCCCGGCGGGCGACTGACTTCTTTTGCTTCGCCAAAAGAAGTCAGCAAGAAAAGGCGACCCCACTATCTGCGACCCTTCGCTGCGCTACGGGCGACCTGCGCTGGGGGTTTTAGGCGGGGTTCCGCGCAACTCGCTGCGCTCAGACATGCCCGGAACTGATCCCGCCTAAAACCCCCAGCGCAGGCGCAGCTAGAGGGGAGGGGGACACCAATACCGCCCTGCTCGCTGCGCATCGCGGGCCGAGCGCAGCAAAGGCCCGTTGGGTTTCACCCCGTGTGGCTGGGCCTGGGATGGGTGGCGCCGGTGGGATCAGAGCTGGAGCATGTTTGAGCGCAGCGAGTTGCGCCAGCTCCCCGCCGGCGCCAGCCGGCACAGGTTGCCCGCAGGGCCCCAGACTTCGGGTCGCCTTCTCTTTGGTTACTTTCTCTTGGCGAAGCAAGAGAAAGTGACTCGCCGCCGGGCGACTCCCGGCCAGCAGCGTCAATCAACAAGCCCTCTCAAGCAGGATCGCGCCCCAAACTGCGCACCTTCTCCACCAGCCGATTCGACACCGCAGGCGACACAAACTTGCCCACCTCACCACCCAGCGTCGCAATCTCACGCACAAAGGTGCTGGAGATGAACTGGTATTTGTCGCTGGGTGTCAAAAACACCGTCTCCACATTGGGCATCAACGAGCGGTTCATGCCCGCCAGCTGAAACTCGTAATCGAAGTCGGTCACCGCGCGCAGGCCGCGCACCATGGCTTTGGCGCCGCGCGCCACCACAAAATCGCGCATCAGGCCGGAGAAGCTTTCCACCGTGACGTGTGGATAAGGCGCCACCGCCTCGCGCACCATCTCAAGACGCTCGTGCAGGTTGAACATGGTCTTCTTGTGGTGGCCCGCCGCCACGGCGATGATCACCTGGTCGAACAACTGCGTGGCGCGCCGCACCACGTCTTCATGCCCCAGGGTAATGGGATCGAACGTGCCGGGGTAGACGGCGATGACAGGTTGCTTGTCCATGGCTTGGTTTTCTCTACTGAAGTTCGGAATTGGGCGCGATCATGCCACGCGTTGCAACAGGTGCGCTTGCACCACACCGGCCTTCATGTGGCGGCGTAACACCAGGCCTACGGCAGCCAGGGCCTCTTCCGTCCACGGCACCGAAGCTTCAAGGTAGACAAAACCATCGGCCTTGAGAGCGGCAGCCGCGGCGCGCAAGGCGGTCTCGTACAGCGGCGCGTCAAACGGCGGGTCGAGCAGCACCAGGTCCATGCTGGCCGGCGCCAACTGGCGCAGAGCCGCCACACCATCGCCGCGGCGCACCTGCACCGTCGTGGCTTCTAGCTTGGCTTGCAGGGTTTGCAACTGCGTCACCAGCGCGCCCTCTTGCTCGACCATCAACACCTCGGCGGCACCGCGCGAGGCGGCCTCAAAACCCAAGGCGCCGGTGCCGGCAAAGGCATCCACACAGCGCCAGCCGGTGAGGTCCTGGCCCAGCCAGTTGAACAGGGTTTCGCGCACACGGTCGGGCGTGGGGCGCAGGCCGGGGCGGTTGGCCACGGGCAGCTTGGTGCGTTTCCACTGGCCACCGATGATACGAATCTCGCCCGGCGGCGTGACGCCGGGGCGTTTGGTTGCGAGTTTGTTGGCGGGCTTTTTGGCCGCGGCGCCGGTTTTGCCAGGGGCCGCTGCGGCGCGTGAAGAAGATTTGCTCATGCGCCGAGCTTAACGGAGACTGAACCGCAGTTCAGTCCCCGTGGCATTAGTAGCGGCTGAGGCGCGGCAGATTCGATCCGCCGCCGGGCAGTTGAAAGGTGCCGACCACTTCCGACAGGCGCAATGCCTGTGTCTTCAAGCTGTCGGCTGCCGCCGCTGCCTGCTCCACCAGCGCGGCGTTTTGCTGCGTCATCTGGTCGAGTTGGGTGACGGCCTGGTTGACCTGTGCGATGTCGTCGCTCTGCTCGCCGGCGGCGGCGCTGATGTCGCGGATGATGCCGCTCACACGCTGCACGGCGGTGACGATTTCGCTCATGGTGCTGCCGGCGTCGCGCACCAGGGCCGAGCCCGACTGCACCTTCTCGGCGCTGGCGCCTATGAGCTCCTTGATTTCTTTGGCGGCCTGCGCCGAGCGTTGCGCCAGGCTGCGCACTTCGCTCGCCACCACCGCAAAGCCTCGGCCTTGTTCACCCGCGCGCGCGGCTTCCACCGCCGCGTTCAGGGCCAGGATGTTGGTCTGGAAGGCAATGCCGTCGATGACGCCGGTGATGTCGGCGATCTTGGCCGACGAGGCGGCAATATCGTCCATGGTGGCGACCACACGCGCCACGACCTCGCCGCCGCGCCCGGCCACGCCGGAGGCGGTGGTCGCCAGGGCATCGGCCTCGCGTGCCGAGTCGGCGCTTTGGCGCACGGTGGCGGTCAAGGTTTCCATGCTGGCCGAGGTCTCCTCCAGGCTGGAAGCGGTTTGCTCGGTGCGCAGCGACAGATCCTGGTTGCCCGAGGCGATCTCCGAGCTGGCGGTGCGTATCGATTCGCTGGCCGACTGCACACTCAGCACCACTTCGGCAAGCTTGTCCTGCATGCTGCCCAGATCGGCCACCAGGGTTTGCACTTCGTCGCGGCCGGCGTCGCGTACACGCGGCGTGGTGAGGTCGCCACCGGCCACCCGGCCGGCGAGTTGCGAGGCCTCGCCCAGCGGCGACAGGATGGAGCGTGACAAGGACCAGGCCAGCCAGACACTCAGCAGCAGCCCCAGCACGGAGCCGCCAACCAGCAACGAGATGCCCTCTTTTTCGCTAGCGTCGGCAGCGGCGCGGGCTTCAGCCACACGTTGTTTCTGGTACTCGGCCAGCGCATCCACGGCCTGGGCATAACCATCGGCGGCCGGTCGCAGCACGCTGCGTATGGCGTCATCGGAGATCGGCTGGCCCTGCTCCTTGCGCTTGACCAGGTCGTTGCGCGCGGCGCGGAATTTGTCGCCCGTGGCATCGATCTGTTTAAACAATTCCCGGGTCTTGTCGGTATCGGCCAGGTCTTCCAAGGACTTGCGCACCACTTCGGATCGAGCCGAAGTGGCCTTGCGGTCGTCGTTGATGCGTGTGGCAAAGCCCGGGTTGTCTATGAGCAACAGGGTCTCGGCACGCATGGAACTCAGCACCACGATGGCATGGAGTTCGCGCGCCAGCAGTGCGCGCTGCGCGGAGTTCCCGCCCAGATCGTCGGCAATATCCTGCAGCCGGTGCAGGCGCCAGACACCAATGCCCGCAGCGACCGAGGTCACCAGGATCACCAAGGCAAAGCACAAGGCCAAGCGTGGTGCCAGACGCATGCGCTCAAATAGTTTTTTCATGATGCGAAGCCAATGGGGTGGCGCAATATACAAATAGACACAACCTTAACCGCTTCTGATGACAAGCAGACAGCTAGCTGTCAAAGCGGCGCTAAAACTGTGCGGGCCCTAGCCCCGTCCCTCTTGCACGGCGTGGCAGGCCACCTGGGTTGTGCCAGCGTTGTGCAACACCGGGCGTTCACTGCGGCAGCGCTCATTGGCCAAGGGGCAACGCGGGTTGAAGGCGCAGCCGCTGGGCGGGTTCAGCGGATTGGGCACTTCGCCCTGCACCGGCGTACGCGCGCGGCCCGTGGCATGCATCTTGGGAATGGCGTCCAGCAGCATGCGTGTGTAAGGGTGGCGCGGCGCGGCGAACAGCGTGGCCTTGTCGGCCACTTCGATGAGCCGCCCGAGGTACATCACGCCGACAAAATCGCTGACATGCCGCACCACGGCAAGATTGTGCGAGATGAACAAATAGCTCAGGTCGCGCTTCTTCTGCAGCGCCTTCATGATGTTGAGCACCTGCGCCTGCACCGAGACGTCGAGCGCCGAGGTCGGCTCGTCACACACCAGAAACTCGGGTTCGGTGGCCAGCGCGCGGGCAATGGAGATGCGTTGGCGTTGGCCGCCAGAAAACTGGTGCGGGTACTTGCTGCGGTCGCCCTCGGCCAATCCCACCTGCACCAGCAACTCGGCCACACGCTGGCGCAGCGCGCCGGGGTCGGTGATCAGGCCGTGCTCCGACAGGGGTTCACCAACGATGGCCTCCACCGTCCAGCGCGGGTTCAGGCTGGCGTAGGGGTCCTGGAAAATCATTTGCACCCGGCGGCGCAGCAGATTGCCTGCGGGTGTGTTGAAGGCCGCATGTGCGTCCTGCCCGTCAAAGGTGAAGCTGCCGCGTGTGGGCGTGTACAAACCCAGCAGCAGGCGCGCCACGGTGCTTTTGCCACAGCCCGACTCGCCCACCAGCGACAGGGTTTTGCCCTTGGGGATGTCGAAGCTCACACCGTCCACCGCCTTGAGTAACTGGCGTGGCCTGCGCTCGAGCACGCGGTTGAGCCAGGGCGCGGAGACGTCGAAGGTCATGGCCAGGTCACGCACCTGAACCAACGGGGCAGCGCTTGCAGGCTGGGCCACGGGCTGAGGCATAGGCTGGGGCAGCACACTTTCGGCGACGGCGCTCATACCGTGGCCTCCTGGCTCAGCCAGCAAGCGGCACGTGTAGGGCCGGCGTCCAGCAAATCGGGGCGCTGCACATGGCAGCGGTCAAACACTTGTGGGCAGCGTGGGTGGAAAGCACAGCCGGTGGGAATGGCGTTCAGGCGCGGCATGCTGCCATCGATCTGGTTGAGCATCTCGCGGTCTTCCATAGGGTCGGGAATGGCGGCCATCAGGCCGGCGGTGTAGGGGTGCGCGGGGTGGTTGATGACCTCGTGCACCGGGCCGATTTCGGCCACACGGCCGGCATACATCACGGCCACACGGTCGCAGGTTTCGGCGATCACGCCCATGTCGTGGGTGATCAGCATCACCGCCGCACCGCGCTCGCGGCAGACCTTTTTCAGCAACGTGATGATCTGCGCCTGTATGGACACATCCAGCGCGGTGGTGGGTTCGTCGGCGACGATGAGTTTGGGCTCGGCCGCCAGCGCCAGCGCAATCACCACGCGCTGGCGCATGCCGCCGGAGAACTGGTGCGGGTAGTGGTCTATGCGCTGTTCGGGCGCGGGAATGCCGGTATCTTTGAGCAGATCAATCGCGCGCCGGCGCGCCTCGGCCTTGGTCACCGGCAGGTGCGCGAGTATGGTTTCGGTCAACTGCCGGCCCACGGTGTAGAGCGGGTTGAGCGAGGTCATCGGGTCCTGGAAGATGGCGCCAATGTGCCGGCCACGGATGTGGCGCATGGCCTCGGCGTCGAGCTGGTCTATGCGTTGCCCCTCCAGCAGGATCTGCCCACCGGCGATACGGCCCGGTGGTTCGAGCAGGCCTATGATGGCCGCGCCGGTGAGTGACTTGCCCGCACCGGATTCGCCCACCACACCCAGGATTTCGCCGGGCGCAATGTCGAACGACACCTGGTCGAGCGCACGCAAAGTGCCACGCCGCCCGGGGAATTCAACGATCAGGTTCTGTACTTGCAGCAGCGTCATCGTATGGCGATCTTTATAAAACAGGCCGGTTACGCATAGGGGATATGCGTAAGCAGCTACTTAATGCATAGCAAATACTTCAATCAATTCAAACGCGGATTCAGCGCATCGCGCAGCCAGTCGCCCAGCAGGTTCACGCTCAGCACAATCAGGACCAGCATCAGGCCGGGGAACAGCGTGATCCACCACTCACCCGAAAACATGTAGTCGTTGCCAATGCGGATCAGGCTGCCCAGCGAAGGCGAGGTGACCGGCACACCCACACCCAGGAACGACAAGGTCGCCTCGGTGATGATGGCCGTGGCCACCTGCACCGTGGCCAGCACCGTGACCGGCCCCATGACGTTGGGCAGGATGTGGCGGCGCAGGATGCGCAGCGGCGCCACACCCGTGATGCGTGCGGCCTGCACGTATTCCTTGTTGCGTTCGACCAGCGTGGAGCCGCGCACGGTGCGTGCGTAGTCCACCCATTTGGTCAGCGAGATCGAGAAGATCAACACACCAAAGGCCACGGCGGTGTCGGCATTGGGGAACAAGGCACGCCCTACCCCGGCCATCAACAAGGCGACCAGAATCGGCGGGAACGACAGCATCACATCACACAGCCGCATCAGCGCGGTGTCGACCCAGCCGCCTTTGAAGCCGGCCACCAGGCCGGCCGTGACGCCGACCAGAGCCGACAACACCACCGAGGCACCACCCACCACCAGGGAGATACGCGCGCCATACATCAGCGTGGAGAGGATGTCGCGGCCCTGGTCGTCGGTGCCCAGCAGGTATTTGCTGCTGCCACCCTCTTGCCAGACCGGCGGCAGGCGGGCGTCATTGAGTTCCAGCAAACTCAGATCAAAGGGGTTGTGCGGCGCCACCCAGTTGGCAAACACCGCCGCAAAAATACAGATAAAAGCCACCAGGGCCGAGCCTATGGCCACCGGCGAATGCCGAAAGCTATAGCCCACGTCACCGTCGAGCCAGTTTGCAAGAAGCTTTTTCATCGTAGGGGTCCGGCGCGCAGCCCCACTGCGCCGCCGGACAGTTCAGGAGACAGGTTGATGAAACGGCTTATTTGTTGATGCTCATCCACTTGAACGGCATGTAGTTGTCGGCCAGTTGCACCAGCGTGATCTTCTTGCTCACACCCCAGGCCAGCGCCTGCTGGTGCAGCGGCAGGTGGCCCACGTCGGCGGTGTGGATGTCAAACGCCTCTTTGATCATGGCGCTGCGCTTGGTCTTGTCGGTTTCCGACTGGATCTTCTTGGTCAACTCGTCCAGCTTGGGGTTGCAGTAGGCGCCCAGGTTGAACTGGCCAGCGCCCTTGTCGTCCGGGCAGACCATCAGCGCATTCAGTGCGTTGTGCGCGTCGTAGGTGGTCGGGGTCCAGCCCAGCAGATAGAAGCTGGTGTCGCGGCGCAGTATCTTGGGGAAATAAGTGCCCTTGGTTTCGGCTTGCAGGTTGACCTTGACGTTGATACGCGCCAGGTTGGCGGCCACGGCCTGGCAGATGCGTGCGTCGTTCACATAACGGTCATTCGGGCAGTTCATGGTGACTTCAAAGCCCGCGGGATAACCCGCGTCCGCCAACAGTTTCTTGGCGGCTTCCGCGTCATACGGCAGGCGTTTGTTCTGCTCGGGCAGGAAACCGTTGATGCCCGGGCCAACCATCAACGCGGTGTTGTTGGAGGCGCCGCGCATCACCGTCTTCTGGATGCCATCGATGTCTATGGCCTGGTAGAAGGCCTGGCGTACACGCTTGTCCTTGAACGGGTTCTTGCCCTTCACGCTGGAGTAGAGCAGTTCATCGCGTTTTTGGTCCATGCCCAGAAAGATGGTGCGCAGTTCGGGGCCGGTCACGGCCTTGGTATTGGGGCTGGAGTTGACGCGCGCAATGTCTTGCACCGGTACGGGCTCCATCACATCCACCTCGCCCGAGAGCAGCGCGGCCACACGCGTGGCGTCGTTGCCTATGGGGGTGAAGACCACATCCTGCACATTGCCTTCGATCTTGCCCCAGTAGGTGGCATTGCGTGAGAAGGTGGTGCGCACATTCGGCTGGCGTTCACGCACGCGGAACGGGCCGGTGCCGTTGGCCTTGAACGAGGCGGTGTTTTCAATGCCCTTGCGGCGGTCTACCGGCTTGGTGGCGTTATTGGTTTCGCACCACTTCTTGCTCAGCATGTAGACGGTGGTGAGCACATCGGGCAGGATGGGGAAGGGTTCGCGGGTTTCGATGTCGATGGCGAAATCGTTGACCTTGCGCACTTCCTTGATGTCGTTGGTGTTGCTCTTCAAGTCAGAGCCCTCGCCGCTGACGCGTGCCATGGAGAACACCACGTCGTCGGCGGTGAAAGGCGTGCCGTCATGGAAGGTCACACCCTTGCGCAATTCAAAGCGCCACACCGTGGGCGAAGTTTGTTTCCAACTGGTGGCCAGAGCCGGGGCCAGGCTCAGGTCCTTGTTGCGGCCCACCAGGGGTTCGTAGACGTTGCCCGTGACGCTGAGTTGCAGACTCTCGTTCAGCGAGTGTGGATCCAGCGACAAGGCGTCGCCCTGGTTGGCCACACGGATGGTTTGTGCGTTCACACCGGCCGCCGCCAGTGCGCCCACCAGAGCCAATACGGTTGCAGCGGATTTTGTTCTCATCGTCATCACAAGTCCTCTCGTCGTTGGTAAACAGGGGTCAAGAATCAGGGTTGAGTTCGCTGGCCAAGGGCATGTAGCGCTCGGCCAGGCTGGCATGCATGGCCGCACCCAGGGGCAAGATGTCGTCGTTGAAGTCGTAGCGGCTGTTGTGCAGGTAGCAGGCGCCGACACCGTTTTCGGCGCCCTGGCCGATGCGGAAATACGCGCCCGGCTTGACCTGCAGCATGAACGAGAAGTCTTCAGCGCCCATGCTGGGCTCCATATTGCGCACCACGTTCTCCGGCCCCACCAGGGCCTCGGCGGCATCGCCCGCAAACAGCGCTTCGGCGGAGGTATTGATGGTGGCCGGGTAAATGGTTTCGTAGTGCACCGCGGCCGTGCAGCCAAAGCCCAGGGCCACAGCGCTGCACACCTCGTTCAAGCGCCGTATCACCATCTCTTGCACCGATGGGTTGAAGGTGCGCACCGTACCGACCATGTTGGCCTTGCCGGGAATCACACTCATCGCGCCCAGGTCGCCCGCCTGCACGGCGCAGATGCTGATGACCGCGCTGTCGATAGGCCGCACGTTGCGCGACACAATGCTTTGCACCGCAGTGATGATGTGCGCCGAGGCCAACACCGGGTCTATGGTCTGGTAGGCGTGTGCGCCGTGGCCGCCGCGCCCCGTCACTTCAATGGTGATGCGGTCGGCCGCCGCCATCATGGCGCCGGGGTTGATGCCCACGGTGCCCGGACGCATGCCGGGCCAGTTGTGCATGGCGTAGACCGACTGCACCGGGAAGCGGTCGAACAAACCGTCCTTAATCATCTCCTTGGCGCCGGCGTAGCCTTCTTCGCCGGGCTGGAAGATCAGCACCGCCGTGCCATCGAAATTGCGTGTCTCGGCCAGGTAGCGCGCGGCCCCCACCAGCATGGCGGTGTGGCCATCATGGCCGCAGCCGTGCATCAGACCGTTCTTGGATGACTTCCAGGCGAAGTCATTGGTCTCTGTCATGGGCAGGGCATCCATGTCGGCACGCAGGCCTATCATCTTGCCGCTGGTGTCGCTGCGGCCCTTGATCACCGCCACCACACCGGTCTTGCCAATGCCGGTGTGGATCTCATCCACACCACAGGCCTTCAGCGCCTGCACCACACGGCCAGAGGTATAGACCTCTTCAAAACCCAGCTCGGGGTGGGCATGCAAGTCGCGCCTAAAGGCCGACAACTCAGGATAAAACTGGGCGATGTGCGCAAACACGCGTCCATTCGCCTTCAGGGTGCTTCCCTGCATTTCAATGACCTCCAGAGCGGCCCAGGCGCAAGCGTGGGTCCACTGCAAAATACAAAAGATCAACCACCAGGTTGATCACCACAAACACCAAGGCGATGAGACACAGATACGCGGCCATCACCGGGATATCGGCATAGGTCACCGCCTGAATGAATAACAGGCCCATGCCGGGCCATTGGAAAACGGTTTCGGTGATGATGGCAAACGCGATCAAGCCGCCCAATTGCAAACCCGTGATGGTCAGCACCGGCACCAGCGTGTTCTTCAACGCGTGGCCGAAGTGGATGGTGCGGCTGGGCAAGCCGCGCGCACGTGCGAACTTGATGAAGTCGGTGCGTAGCACTTCCAGCATTTCAGAGCGCACCAAACGCATGATCAAGGTCAGTTGGAACACCGCCAAGGTGACCGCCGGCAGCACGATGTGCACCCAGCCATCGCGCGTCAACAAGCCCGAAGTCCACCAACCGAGCTGCACCGTTTCGCCCCGCCCGAAACTGGGAAACCAGCCCAGCCAAACGGAGAACACCAGGATCAACAAAATGCCGATCAGGAAAGTCGGTAGCGACACACCGAGCAGCGAGAACATCATGAACAGATGGCTCAACATGCGCCCGCGGCGCAGCGCGGCATAAACACCCATAGGCACACCCACCAGCAGTGCCAGCATCGCGGCCACCAGGGCCAGCTCCAGCGTTGCGGGAAAACGTTCACCAATCAGGCGTGAGACCTTGGCGCCCAAACGCAAGCTAAGGCCAAATTCACCCTGCGCGGCATTCGCCAAGAAGAACCAAAACTGCACGAAAAACGGACGATCCAGTCCCAAGGACGAACGCAGTTCACGGATCTGCTCGGGCCGCGCATCCTGACCCAGCAAGAAAACCACCGGATCTCCGACGTATTGAAACAGCAGAAAGGCAATAAACGCCACAGCCACCATTACCAACACGGCCTGCATCAAGCGCCGCAGAATAAACGTCAGCATCGAGGGATCAATCCTTCCAAGGAAACACGCGAAGCCCCGATCGGTGGGGAACACAAACTAATTTAGCTCTCAAGCAATTTTCGATCCAGCTTGGACCAGCCCATTGCATGGCGCTCTTTGAATGTGTTTTGCAACAATCGATCATCGTACGCGCCCCAGGCGCGTTTTCGGTGCATTCGCTCTACGTGAATTCCCCAGCCAGGATCAATCGTTTTTCGACGTCAGCTCTACCGCACCGTACCAGGAACGGCTGCGCGTGCGGGTGTTGTCGGTGTCGGTCATGATGCCAACGCCTATCAGCGCGCCCGGTGGCTCGCCGAACGCGGCTGCGTAGTCGGCACGGATGTCGCGCTTGTAATCCAGCCATTGGTTCAAATGCGCCGGCCCGTGCTCGACCACCATGGAACGAATCCGCCCGGTGCGCGGGCTGTGGATGATGTGTCCGACCTGGTTGCGGTTGCACCAAACGTACATCAGCGTGGCATAGGGCATTTCTTCGCCCGTCAGCGTCAGGGCCAGCTCGGACAACATCTGGTCTTTGAGCGACAAGCGGCTGCGGTCACCCTCAAATGCCAACACCACGCGCACCACCGCATCGTCCTTGTCACGCAGGCTCATATCGGCCACCGTATTCAGCTGCGGCACCATCCACGAAAAGGTGATCTGATCTAGATCGCCTGGCGCCACACGCAATTTGCGCCGCAGCATGCTGGCCGACGAAGCCGCATAAGCCGCGACAACGTCTGAGCGCCCTGCATGTTGCACCATCTGGAATTGGGTCGCCGTTTTTCCGGGGAACGGCACATGCTGCCAACCCGGCAGCGCCGCGACAGTGGCCGCCTCTTGCGCATCCGCATCTGGCGAATCCTCCAGCGCAGCCGCGTTTCCGGGTGCAGCCGATGGCTGGCCAGAGCCCGCTTGCGGCGCATCGGTCCCCTGCATCGAAGCACAACCCATTAACAACGCTGGCAACAAAACCGCCAGTCTTAAACAATTAGTCATCCGCCGTCCTTGGGGCAAAAAAAAACCACCAGTCCGAAAACTGGTGGTTTTTGCATTCAACTTGCAGTTGGTACAGGACCAACTAACAAATTAGAAAGCGTGACGGATACCAACGGCGAACTTGCTGTTGCTGTCGTCGTTCAGCAATTCCTTCTTCGTTTGAGCGTAAGAAGTGTAAGCGCGGGTGCGCTTGCTCAGGTCGTACCAGGCTTCCACGCCGAAACCTTGGTTCTTGCCCAGGTCGTCGCTCTTCGAGTAAGCGTATTGGCCAACCAGCGTCAGAGCGCCGAATGGAACGGATGCGCCCAGCGAGTATTCGTCAGCTGCGTCCAGGCCAGAGAACTTGGCTTGGTTGTAGTTGGCGAAGAACTTGGCGAAGCCAGCGTCAAACGAGCCACCCAACAAGGTGTTTTGCAGCTTCAGCTTGTTGGCACCAGCCGTTGCGTTGGCGAATTCGGTTTCTTGGTAAGCCAAAGCAACAACCACAGGACCGTTGGCGTACTTCAGGCCAGCGGAAACGTCGTACGTAGCGTCGCCAGAGTTGGCGGTCGTGTTCTTGTTTTCGCCGAAGCCGTAGGTAGCGGAAGCGGAGAAACCACCGAAGCTAGCGGATTGCAGCTTGATGCTGTTGTCAACGCGGGAGTTGGCATAACCAACCCATGCGCCCACGCCGGACAGCGTAGCGTTAGCCAAGGTAACGCGAGCTGCGATACCTGCTGGGGTGTCCAGACGAGCGGTTTGCAACAGACCTTGGTTCGTGGCGTTGTTGGAGGCGTTGTAGATGCCACCCAAAGACACGTCGTAGTCGTTGTTACCTTGAACGGAGGTCAGACCGTGCAGGTCGTCGTACACGGAGTACTGACGGCCCAAGGACACGGTACCCAGGCTGTTGCTCAGGCCAACAAACACTTGACGGCCATAAGCCAAACCACCTTGAGCGGACGTGCCGGTGTCAGCGTTCAGACCAGCTTCGATCGTGGCAACAGCAGCCAAGCCACCGCCCAGATCTTCCTTAACACGGATGCCCCAACGGCTGCCGTTTTGGCCACCGGTGCCAACACCAGTTTGCGTAGGACGGCCAGCGGTAACCAAAGCCGTGTTGGTAGCGTTAGCGGCAACAACGGTGTTTTTGGTGGCGTTCACGTTCGCATCAACCACACCGTACAGGGTGACGGTCGACTGCGCCATGGCTGCACCGGAGGCTGCCAGCACGGCCAGAGCGATGAGGGACTTTTTCATTCAATATTCTCCAAAGATTGATACATGCCGGGTGAACAGTCCTGCCGTTACCTCGACGCCGCCTCTTTGTTTCAGAAGCTTTCTGGATTACACCAGAGCCCAAGCGGCAATCCCAGAACCGAGGGCGAAAAAAGGCTTTTCTGTTGACGATAAACAACAGTTGAAGCGCTAGCGCAAGTCTTGTGCGCTCGCAACGCAGAGGCTCAACTTTTGTTCATCAAAATACACAAAACGTCACAACAGATTGCCCCATTGGTCAAGCACGTAAGTGATTCAACAAAATCCCATGTAGTGAAAAGCGCAACATGCGGGTGATTCCCATATTTGGGTGAATTCACGGCGTCCTAGTATTTGCGTCACTGACCGGCGGATACCTTTAAAGGCAAGGCGGGCAGCACTGAAATGAAATCGAAGCGAGCGCTGATGGCCTCCAC
Organism: Variovorax sp. HJSM1_2; assembly: GCF_049316285.1. Taxonomy (NCBI): domain Bacteria; kingdom Pseudomonadati; phylum Pseudomonadota; class Betaproteobacteria; order Burkholderiales; family Comamonadaceae; genus Variovorax; species Variovorax sp. HJSM1_2. Next base: position 138,796 of record NZ_JBMOXA010000004.1, read on the forward strand.
AACCTTGTTCAACCCCTGTGTTTGTACAGAACCAAGAACGCTATGAAAAAATTAAATTTGCTCACCCTGGCAATGTTGGCAGGCACTTCCTCGTTTGCCATGGCCCAGGGCACGCCGATCAACAACGTGACGCTTTACGGCATCTTGGACGCCGGTATCACCCACGTCACCGGACTGCCTGGTGGTTCACAAACCATGCTCTCCAGCGGGATCATGGAAGGCTCGCGCTGGGGCTTGCGCGGCTCGGAAGATCTGGGTGGCGGGTACCGCTCGATCTTCACCATGGAAGCACGCGTGGAGGCCGACACCGGCAACAACTCTAACCGCCCACCTTCGGGCAGCAAGTTGCCCGACCGCCTGAGTTCGGCCACATCGCTCGGACTGCCCGCCACGCTGCAACCCGCCGTCAACGCCGTGTCGGCGCTGATCGGCAGCAGTGTGGGCGTGAATTTGAACAACGCTGCTTTTGACCGGCAAATTTTTGTCGGCCTGGTGACGCCTGTCGGCGCCATCACTGCAGGTCGCCAATACACACCCGGCTACCTCGCTTCCGCCGCATTTGATGTGATGAAGACCGAGTCCAGCCTAGCGCTCGGCCAACTGGTGGCGATTCCAGCATCGTTTGACATCCGGGTCAGCAATGCATTGCAGTACGGCATCAAGAAAGATGGCTTCAGCGCCACGGCCATGTACGGCCTGGGCGAGGTCGCCGGCAACACCTCGGCCAGCCGCCTGCTGGGCGTGATGGCCATGTATGAAACCCCGGCGTTCTCGTTTGGCGGTGGCTACAACACCCGCAACAACGAATTGGGCGACAAATCGCTGACCAATGCGATTGCTGGTGCAAATGTGAAGCTCGGTGAGTTCGGCACCTTGTCGGCGGTCTATGCCACCATCAAAGATAACAACCCAACCGGCCTGTCGACGATAGGCGCAACGCTGAGCGGCACGATAGGCGCCACAGCCGCAGCCGCCGTGCAGAACGCCTACATCAACGGCTTCAAGCAAGACGCAGCGCTCTACCAAATTGGCTACCGCTTCATGACGGGTCCACACACCATGACCGTGGCCTATAACAACATGAACGACAAGCGCCCTTTTAATGCCGATCGTTTTTCCTACGGCGCGGCTTACGGTTACGCGTTCTCCAAGCGTACCGACATGAATGTCATCGTGACCCGCTTCAACAACAAAAACACGTCACAAGATGCCCCTGGCGGCAACGGCTATGTCGGTGGCGTCACGGCCTCTGCTGGAACCGATGCCACCAGCTTTGCCTTTGGCATTCGCCACCGCTTCTAAGCGGCTCACTCACCTCTCTCCTGACTCCCCCGCAAGGGGGATTTTTTATGGGCGCTTTAAGAACCGTGTGCAAGGCCGCATGGCGGGGCCGGACTGTCCACCGCGAAAAGACTTGAACAGGTTCTAAGCGCGCAGCAATGCCGTTACAGTTCATCGATCTGAAATGGAGGCCATTGGCATGCAAAAACCTTCCCTTCCAACACTCGATCAATTGCTCAGCACGGCCGACAGTGCTCTGCGCACCGTTTTTTCACTGCCGCACGCCAGCCGAGAAAATCCGGCGCAACAAAGCGAAACCACATCACTTTCGGCCACGGAAAAAAAACACGCTGCGGCATTGATGCGCGTCAACCATACCGGCGAGGTCTGCGCGCAGGCCCTTTACACGGCGCAGTCGCTTGCCACGCAGGACCCCGCCCTGCGCCGCCATTTCGACCACGCCGCAGCCGAAGAAACCGACCACCTCGCCTGGACGCGCCAACGTCTGAACGAACTCGGCGCACGCACCAGCCTGTTGAATCCGCTGTTTTACGCCGGCGCCTTCGGCTTGGGACTGCTGGCGGGGAAACTCGGTGGCGACAAGGTCAGCCTAGGCTTCGTGGCAGAAACCGAACGCCAGGTCGAAGCCCACTTGCACAGCCATCTGCGGCGCCTGCCGCCCGCGGACCACGCCTCACGCGCCATCGTCGCGCAGATGAAAGATGACGAGGCGCGCCATGCGGATGAAGCCTTAGAGGCCGGCGGTGTGCTGCTACCCAAACCGGTGCGCTCATTGATGCATGCGGCCGGGCGCGTGATGACACGCACGGCGCATTACATCTAAGCCGACAAGGGAGATCAGGCCTCCAGCACCTCAAAGCTGGTCGTGATCTCGGCGGTTTTCGCCAGCATGATGCTGGCCGAACAATATTTTTCGTGGCTCAACGCCACCGCACGTTCCACCGCCTGGGCCGGAATGCCCTTGCCCGTAACCGTGAAGTGCATGTTGATCTTGGTGAACACCTTTGGATCCACGTCCGCACGCTCCGACGTGAGCTTGACCGAGCAGCCGCGCACATCATGGCGGCCACGCTTCAAGATCAGCACCACGTCATAGGCCGTACAGCCGCCGGTGCCGGCCAGCACGGTTTCCATGGGGCGCGGCGCCAGGTTTTGGCCACCGTTTTCAGGTTTGGCGGCATCCGGTGCGCCATCCATCATCAGGACATGGCCACTGCCGGTTTCGGCCACAAAACCCATGCCAGAGCGCGTTCCCGAGGCGCCCGTCCAACTCACTGTGCATTCCATTGCTTTTCTTTCGGTTAATTAATCCGGCTTACCGCCATCCACAATTACTAATAATGCGAACTAAATCACAGTCGTATTTGCGCAACATGTTGCAACGCAGCAAACAATAGCTATACTCTATCCCATCGCACAGACACTTTGGTTTGTGCACCGTTTGTCTCCTCCACCCTCCGAAAAGGTGGATTTAGCCCCGAGTTGCAAGACTCGGGGCTTTTTTCTTTGTGCCGCGTTTTCATGCATTCGGGTCGGGTTTCGGCGGCGTTCTATGATCGAAGGCTCGTTCAGCCCTCAGATTGTCTCGTTTCGCCCAAGACCATGAAGCCCGCATCCTCTTCCGCCCCCCGCGCCAAAGCCGCACCCCGCACCACTGCACGTGCGAAACCACTGACCCCCGCCGACTATCTGAAGAAGATTCTGACCGCGCGCGTGTACGACGTGGCCATTGAATCGGCGCTGGAGCCCGCGAAAAACCTGAGCAAGCGTATCCACAACACGGTGCTGCTCAAGCGCGAAGACCAGCAACCCGTGTTCAGCTTCAAGCTGCGTGGTGCCTACAACAAGATGGCCCACCTCACGCCCGAGCAATTGAAGCGCGGCGTGATCTGCGCCTCGGCCGGCAACCACGCCCAGGGCGTGGCCATGAGTGCACACAAGCTGGGCTGCCGCGCGGTGATCGTGATGCCCACCACCACCCCCAGCGTAAAAGTGGACGCGGTACGCGGACTCGGCGGCGAAGTGGCCTTGTTCGGCGACAGTTACTCCGATGCGTATCAACACGCCCTGGTGCTGCAAAAGAAGCAAGGCCTGACCTTTGTGCACCCGTTTGACGACCCCGACGTCATCGCCGGCCAAGGCACCATTGCCATGGAAATCCTGCGCCAGTTGCAAAGCCTGGGCTCACAAAAGCTAGACGCGGTGTTTGTTGCCATCGGCGGCGGCGGACTGATCTCCGGCGTGGCCAACTACATCAAGGCCGTGCGTCCCGAAATCAAAGTGATTGGTGTGCAGACCATTGATTCGGACGCCATGCTGCAGTCCGTCAACGCCAAAAAGCGCGTGACCTTGCCCGACGTGGGCCTGTTTGCCGACGGCACGGCCGTGAAACTGGTGGGCGAAGAAACCTTCCGCGTGGCACGCCACCTGGTGGACGACTATGTGACGGTGGACACGGACGCCGTCTGCGCCGCCATCAAGGACATTTTTGTCGACACACGCAGCATCGTCGAGCCCTCGGGCGCGCTGGCCGTGGCCGCCATCAAACAATACGCTGCCACACACAAGACCAAGGGCGAAACCTATGCCGCGATCCTGTGCGGCGCCAACATGAACTTCGACCGCCTGCGCTTCGTCGCCGAGCGCGCCGAGGTGGGTGAAGAGCGTGAAGCCCTGTTTGCCGTGACCATTCCCGAAGAACGCGGCAGCTTCCGCCGTTTCTGCGAGGCTGTGGGTTCGTTGCCCGGCGGCCCGCGTAACGTGACCGAGTTCAACTACCGCATCAGCGATGCACAACGCGCGCACCTGTTCGTCGGCTTGACGACACACGGTGCGGGTGAATCGACCAAAATCGCGCGCAACTTCAGCAAGCAGGGCTTCAAGACCCTGGACCTGACTCACGACGAACTGGCCAAAGAACACGTGCGCCACATGGTCGGCGGCCTGAGCGGCCTGGCGCACGACGAACGCCTGCTGCGCTTCGTTTTCCCCGAGCGGCCGGGCGCGCTGCTGAAGTTCCTGTCGATGATGCGGCCCAACTGGAACATCAGCCTGTTCCACTACCGCAACCAGGGCTCGGACTACGGCCGCACCTTGGTTGGTGTGCAAGTGCCCACGGCGGACCACAAGGCGTTCCAGAAATTCCTCGACTCGCTGGGCTACCCCTACGTCGAAGAAACCAACAACCCGGCTTATCAACTGTTTTTGCGGAGCTGAGCCGCGCGTGTGTGAACCCAGCGGCAACTTCGTGCGCCACTACCTGCTGGCGGTGCAGTTCTTCACGCGTATTCCGGTCACGGGGCGCTTGGCCGCGTGGGTGGGTTTCAGCCCGGCGATGTTGCGCGCCAGCGCGGCGCATTTCCCGGGTGTGGGCTGGCTGGCTGCGATTTGGGCCTGTGGTGTGGCAGCGGTTTGTAGCACCCTATGGGGCCACTTGCCCTACGGTCCCTTGCTCGCTGCGGTGCTGAGCACTGTGGCCACCGTTTGGCTTACCGGCGCCTTCCACGAAGACGGCCTGGCCGATGTGGCCGATGGCCTGGGCGGCAGCGCCGACAGAACACGCGCGCTCGACATCATGAAGGACTCGCGCATCGGCGCCTATGGCGCCATCGCCCTGGTACTGGCCTTGCTCACCAAGGTGGCGCTGCTCGCGCTGTTGGGTGCACACAGCCTCAGCGCGTTGTTGGCAGCCTTGGGCGCGGGCCACGTCTGGTCGCGCTGGTGCCCGCTGGTGCTGGTGCACACCCTGCCGCACGTGGGCGACACCGCCACCTCCAAGAGCAAACCCCTGGCCGACCAAATGAGCAAGGCCGCGCTGGCGGTGGCGCTTTTATGGTGTTTTGTGCCGCTGGCGCTTGCAGTGGTTGCGCAAGGCGCTCTCTTTACAGGAGCAGGCGTGGTCTGCGCCCTGCTCGCCCTGGTATGGATGCGCCGCCTGTTGCAGCGCCGCATCCGGGGCTTTACCGGCGACGGCCTGGGCGCCACGCAGCAGTTGTGCGAAATCGCCTTCTACCTCGGCGCGGCCCTCACCGTTTCTTCGTTGGCAGCTTGACATGCCCCGCTTATGGATCGCCCGCCATGCCGTACCGCTGATCGCCGCCGGCACCTGCTACGGCCAGCTTGACGTGGCCGCCGATAAGGACGCCACCCAACAAGCTGCGCGCCACTTGGCCGAGGACCTGCCGCAGGCTTTGGTCGTGACCCACTCACCGCTACAAAGATGTGAGCAGCTTGCGCTTGCGCTGAAAGCCCAAAGGCTTGATTTGCCATCCATGCCGGATACACGGCTGATGGAAATGCACTTTGGCGCTTGGGAGGGCATAGCCTGGGATGTCATAGACCCCCAGGCCCTGGCCGCCTGGACAGCGCAGTTCGCCAGCCATGCGCCGGGCGGCGGCGAAAGTCTGCAGATCTTCATGGCGCGTGTGGCCTCGGCATTGGATGACGTGCGCCGCAGCGGTCGCGACAGTCTGTGGATCAGCCACGCCGGCGTGGCACGTGCGGCATCGTTGGTGGCCACAGGCCAACCAGTCACCCAAGCCCACGAGTGGCCGAAAGAAGGACCAGGATTCGGCGAATATGTTGTGCTGAATCTCGCATAACACTGGCCGCTGCAGCGCAGCGCAACTTGCGCCCCACCGGCGACAGGCTTATGGTGGGCCTCCAACGCTCAGGAGCTAACTGGCCGTGACACTCTTCCGGCCCCTTTTCCGTACTTAACTGCCGGTGGTCACTTCCGCTGGAATAGGAATGGCCTGAGGCCCAGGCATGGCCGCAGGCACGGGCACCGCTACCGGCATCCCGCTTGGCCCGGTGTTCTTGGGCAAAGGCACCTCCAGCGTGGCCACCGCCGGGCCATCCATGCTGCGCGCCAGCACCGCACGGCGTGGCGACACCGATTGCAGCAGCAGGTCTTGCTCCAGCGCAGCACCGACCCGGAAGGGCTTGGCCGCTTGGCCGTCGATGGCGATCAACGCGGCGCCGTGAGGCGCGCCGGTGATCACGCCAACCAGCGCAAAACGATTCGGCGCGGCCACGGCAGCCGTTGACACCGCGCGCGCGCCAAGCAGCCGGGCGACCTGGTTCGAGTCCACGGGTGTCACGGCAGCGGGCATCACGGCCGCCTGCGGGCCACCCGGCGACGAGGTCGCTTTCAGCCCCCAGAACACCACGCTGGCCAATGCCGCAGCCCAAACCACGAAGGTCACGCCGCGCACCCGCCAGCGTGCGCCAGCGCCATCCTGCATATTCAGTAACATGCGCCGATTATGATGGAAGGCAATGACCATTTTGTTGCGCCCCACCATCGCCCATTCCCACATGCCAAACTCCGTTTCCTCCAGCCTGCGCCAACGCCTCCAACGCGGCTTTACCTTGATCGAATTGATGGTGGTGCTGGTCATCATTGGTGTCCTGGCCGCGCTCATCGTGCCCAATGTGCTGGACCGCGCCGACGACGCACGCACCACCGCCGCACGCACCGACGTCAACAACCTGATGCAAGCGCTCAAGCTCTACCGTCTCGACAACCAACGTTATCCCACGGGTGAACAAGGCCTGCAGGCGCTGGTCGCCAAGCCCAGCACCAACCCCGTGCCGGCCAACTGGAAGCCCTACATCGACAAGCTGCCCAACGACCCCTGGGGCCGCGCCTACCAATACCTCAACCCGGGCATCAAGGGCGAGATTGATGTGATGTCGTTCGGTGCCGATGGCCAGTCTGGCGGTGAAGGCAAAAACGCCGACATCGGCAGCTGGCAATAAGCCAGCGCCCGCCAAGTTCCTCCACAGCTTTGCCCGCCTCAGGGCAGAACGCAGCTTGCGCCACCTACACCGCACCATCGCCAGGACCCGCGGCTTCACTTTGCTGGAGCTGATGGTGGTGGTCGCCATCGTGGCGCTGGCCAGTGCCGGTGTCGGTTTGGCGATCCGCGACAACAGCCAGACGCTGCTCACGCGGGATGCCGACCGTCTCGCCGCCTTGCTGGATGCGGCGCGTGCCCAGTCACGGGCCAGCGGTGTGCCGGTGCGCTGGCGCGTGTTGCCCGAAGGTTTTCGTTTCGAAGGGCTGGCGGGCGGCAACCCGCCCAGCCAATGGCTCGCCGCCGACACCGTGGCCACACCCGGCGCGGTGCTGGTGCTAGGGCCCGAGCCCATCATCGCGCCACAAGAAGTGCGTTTGGCGTCAGCGCAACAGCCCGGGCAGATTCTGCGCGTGGCCACCGACGGTGTACGGCCGTTCAAAGTGCTGCCGCCATGAAAAGCCCAAAGCGCATGCTGCGCGCAGGTGGCCGCTACGCTGGCTTCACGCTGGTCGAAGTGCTGGTGGCGTTGGGCATCGTTGCCGTGGCGCTGCTCGCCGGCCTGCGCGCCAGCAGCGCCCTCACCACCAATGCGCAACGCCAGTCGGATGTGCTGCTGGCCCAGCTGTGCGCCGAGAACGAATTGGTCAAGGTACGCCTGTCGACACAAATGCCCAACGTCGGCGACAGCACCCAGGCCTGCGAACAGGCGGGTCTGGCGCTGCAGGTGAACATCGCGGTGCGCCCCACGCCCAACCCGAGTTTTCGCCGGGTCGACGCCGTGGTGCTGAACGGCGATTCGCCGGTGCTGCGCCTGACCACCATCGTGGGGCGCTTCTGATGCGTCAGCTTTCCATGCCTAGGCCCTCAAATTCGCGCGGCTTCACCTTGGTCGAGTTGCTGGTGGCGCTGTCCGTCATGGCGATACTGGCGGTGCTGAGCTGGCAGGGCCTGGACACCATGCTGCGCACCCAGCAGCAAACCCAACAACGTGCCGACGACGTGTTGTCGTTGCAGGCGGGCCTGTCCCAATGGAAGGCCGACCTAGACGCCGTGGTCGACCTGGCCGGCACCAGCCCCATGGAGTGGGACGGCCGCAGCCTGCGTTTGCTGCGCCTGAGCAGCAACCCGGCCGACAACGGCGCGCTGGTGGTGGCCTGGGCGCGGCGCAACATCGACGGCCAAGACCAATGGCTGCGCTGGCAAAGCCCGCCGGTGCTGACCCGCGCCGAACGCGCCCAAGCCTGGGAACAAGCCACGCTGTGGGCGCAAAACCCCGGCGCAGAACAAAAGCGCCGCGAGGTGGTGGTCACACCCATGGCCGACTGGCGCATCTTCTTCTTCCGCGACAACACCTGGAGCAACCCGCTCTCCAGCACCGGCAACACCAACACCGGCGGCAATAGCGGGCTCGCCGCTCAGCTGGACGCGGCCATTCCACGCGGTGTGCGGCTGGAGCTGTCGCTGCCTGCCGGCCTGCCGATCTCGGGCAACCTCACCGTCGACTGGGTCCGCCCCACGGTCGGCGGCGGCAAGTCATGAACGCTGGTCGTTATCACCAGCGCGGTGCGGCCCTGCTCATGGCCATGCTCACCGTGGCCCTGGTCGCCACACTGGCCGCCGCGTCGCTGTGGCAGCAGTGGCGCAGCGTAGAGGTGGAAAGCGCCGAGCGCTCGCGTGTGCAGACTTCCTGGGTGCTCACCGGCGCACTCGACTGGGGTCGGCTGATCCTGCGAGAAGACGCGCGCGCGCGTGGCAACAATGCCATTGACCACCTGGGTGAGCCCTGGGCCGTGCCGCTGCAGGAGTCCCGCCTGTCGACCTTTCTGGCCGCCGACCGCGAACACGTGGTCAGCGACGACGGTGGCGACGATGCTGCCAACGCGGCTTTCTTGTCGGGTCAGATCATCGATGCCCAGTCGCGCATGAACGTGATGAATCTGATCGATGGTGCCAAACTCTCAGAAACCCAGCTGGCGCATTTCGAGCGCCTGTTCAGCAGCCTGAACCTGCCGGTAGGTGAGCTCACCATGATGGCTGAAAACCTGCGCCTGGCGAAAGTGTCTAGCCAAACCAGCAGCAGCACCGGTGCCCCTGCCAGCGCCGCCAGTGCGGCATCCGCCGGTAGCGCAGGCAGCGACGCCACAAGCGCCAGCACCGCCCCCCTGCTGCCCCAGCGCATTGCGCAGCTCACCTGGCTGGGACTGTCCAGCCGCACGCTGCAGGCCTTGCAGGCCTATGTCACCGTGCTGCCCAACGCCACACCGGTGAACCTCAACACCGCCCCCGCGGAAGTACTCGCGGCGGTGCTGCCGACGCTGGGCCGTGACGGCGCGCAACAAGCCGTGGCGGCACGCGCGCGCAACCCCTTCAGCAGCCCATCGGACGCCGCCACCCGGCTGGGTATCGAGAACATAGACGCCAACAACCTGGGCGTGGCCTCGAGCTATTTTGAAATCTACGGCCGGCTGCGTCTGGGCGACCTCACCGTGGTGGAACACTCCCTGGTGAACCGCAGCGGCTCCACGGTGACCACGCTCTGGCGCGAGCGCACTGCGGCAAACCCTAGCAGTGCCGCCGGCCCGTAAGCAACCGTCATATCCCCTCTCTACAATGGCCGACCAATTCCGTTCATGAGCACCCTTATCGTCCTGCTTCCGCCGCTTGCCGCGGAAGCCTTCAGCCCCGCCACTGCGTTCGACTATGTCTGGACGGAGGACGACCGCGCACCTGCCCAACACGACCGCGCACCCGCCTCGGTGCTGCCCTCGCGTGGCAAAAATGCGGCGGCGGCCACTGCCGTGGTGGCGGTGGTGCCGGTGCAAGCCTTGTCGTGGCACCGGCTGGAGTTGCCGCGTGGCAGCCTGCCGCGCAGCGCCTTGTCCGGCAGCAGCGGCACGCCGCGCCTGCGCGCGGTGCTCGAAGGCCTGCTCGAAGACCGCCTGCTCGAAGAACCCGAAACCCTGCACTTCGCCGTGCAACCGGGGGCGGTGGATGGTGCGCCGGTGTGGGTGGCGGTATGCCAACGCGCCTGGTTGCGTGCCGCACTCGCCACCCTGGAGTCCGCCAAGTGCCAGGTGCTGCGCATCGTGCCCGAGTTCGCGCCCGCTGCCGACGACACACCCCAGCCGCTGCAAGCCCTGGGCACACCCGAACACGCGCAGTTGGTTCACACCAGTGCGCACGGCGTGCGCCTGCTGCCGCTGAGCGCCACCACCCTGGCGCTGACCGCTGCAGAAGCCGCACCACCGCCGCTGGTGGCCGAGCCGCTGGTGGCCGCCCTCACCGAACAACTCAGCGGCCACCCCGCCGTGTTGCGCACCAATGCGCAACGCTGGGTCGATGCCGCACATTCGCCATGGGATCTGGCGCAGTTCGAATTCAACGCCTCGGGCAGCAATCGCCTGATGAAGCGCGGCACGCAGTGGCTGCAGCAAGGCTTGCGTGCACCGCAGTGGCGCGCCGCACGCTGGGGCATAGGCCTGTTGGTCGCCGCCCAGGTGATAGGGCTCAACGCCTGGGCCTGGAAAGAATCCGCCAGCCTGGAAGCACAACGCAACGCCGTGCGCAGCACGCTGGTGCAAACCTTTCCGCATGTGAAGGTGGTGGTCGACGCACCGGTACAAATGGAGCGTGAACTGGTGCTGTTGCGCCAGGCCACCGGCGCCTCCACCGGCCACGACCTGGAAGGCATGTTGTCGGCCTTGGGTACGGCCAGTGTATCGGTGGAAAGTTTTGCGCTCACCGGCGTGGAGTTCAACGGCAGCACCGGCGTGTTCCGTGGCACCGGCCTGGAGCCGGCACGCGAGCAGTTGGCCGGCCTGCTGGCCACCATGGGCTTCCAGGCCAAAACCGAAGGCGACCAGCTCACCCTGCAACCTGCCGTACCCAAACGCGCCCAGCCATGAGCGCCCACAACCATTCGGCCATGCCCTCAGCCCTTTCTCAAACACTTCAGCCACTGCAAACCCAATGGACACGCTTGGCGCCACGCGAGCGCCGCAGCGTGGCCCTGGCCGGCGCCTTGTTGCTGCTGGCCCTGGTGTGGTGGCTGGCTTTGGCCCCGGCCCTGGCCACGCTGCGCAACGCCGAAGCCCAGCACCACACGCTTGATGCGCAGTTGCAAACCATGCAGCGCCTGCAAGCCGAGGCGCAAACCCTGCAAAGCCAACCCAAGATGGGTTTTGAAGAAGCGCTGCGTGCCCTGGAAGCCTCGGTACGCCAGCGCCTGGGCAGCACGGGCCAGTTGCAGGTGGTCGGTGATCGCGCCACCGTCACCCTGAAAGGTGCATCGGCCGACGCCCTGGCGCGTTGGCTGGCGCAAGCCCGCATCAACGCGCGGGCCTTGCCCTCCGAGGTGCGCCTGGTGCGCAGCCCAGGTGCCGTGCCCGCCGGCGGCCCCACCTGGGATGGCAGCTTGGTGATGAGCCTGCCCTCACGTTGATGCACATGCTTTTGCTGACATGCCTTGCTTGAAGCCGTGAACCCGATGCGCCGTACCGTTTCGTCTGCCACACCAACGCCGCCGGTCGCACCCTGGCGCTGGGCCGGCGCGGGTGCCGCCGTGGGATTGCTGCTGGCCCTGCTGCTGTTTGCGCCGGCACGCTGGCTGGCCTCGGCCGTGGCCAGCGCCAGCGCCGGCCAGGTACACCTGGCCGACCCCCGCGGCACGGTATGGGATGGCTCGGCCCAGCTAGTATTGACCGGCGGCGCCGGCAGCCGCGACCAGACCGCACTGCCCGAACGCCTGAGCTGGCACATACGCCCAGGCTGGGGGCTCAGCGGTCCGGCCATTCGCACCGTGTGGCAAGCCCAGTGCTGCATGGCCCAGCCACTACAGGCGGCCTTGGCACCGCGTTGGGCCGGCCTGCAGCTGATGTTGAGCGATGCCAGCGCGGCGCTGCCCGCCGCCTTGCTGGCGGGCCTGGGCACACCCTGGAACACCTTGCAGCCCGAGGGTGTGTTGCGTCTGTCGACCCGTGCCATGGCAATAGAGGTCAACGCCGGCCGTCTGCAGATGAGCGGGCTGGCACTGCTGGAAGCAGAGGCCATCTCTTCGCGCCTGTCCACCGTCAAGCCCATGGGCAGCTACCGTGTCACCATGACCGGCGGCCAAACCCTGCGCCTGAAACTTGAAACTCTTGCCAACAGCCCCCTGCAACTCAGCGGCAACGGCGAATGGGTGGGCGGGAGGCTGCGTTTTCGCGGGGAGGCCACGTCCGCCCCCGACAATCTGAACGCGCTCTCCAATCTTTTGAACATTCTCGGCCGCCGCGAAGGCGACCGCTCTATTCTCCAAGTGGGTTAACCGCATGACCAAGCCAGATTCCAGCCGCCACCCACTCGCTATGACTTCCATAGCCGCTTGCGCATTGGTAGCGTGCCTGACGGGCACTTTTTCCTTAAACGCTGTGGCGCAAGCCAACGGCCGCGCCGCCGCACCTGCAGCACGCACCGAGCCCGTCACGCTGAACTTTGCCAACGCCGACATCGAAGCCGTGGCGCGCACCATGTCGGCCATCACCGGGCGCAACGTGGTGGTTGATCCGCGTGTCAAAGGCAGCATCACCTTGAACACCGAGCGCCCCGTGGCGCCTGGCGTGGCCTACAACCAGTTCCTGGCGGCGCTGCGCCTGCAGGGCTTCACCATGGTGCAGTCGGCCGGGCTGGACAAAATCGTGCCCGAGGCCGATGCCAAGCTGCAAGCCGGCCCTGAAACGGTGTCTGCCGCCGGCACACCGGCTGGAGCCGCAGGCAACCAGATCGTCACACAGATCTTCAAACTCAATTACGAGTCGGCCAACAACCTGGTGCCGGTGCTGCGCCCGCTGATCAGCCCGAACAACACCATCAACGTGAACCCCGGCAACAACTCGCTGGTGATCACCGACTACGCCGAAAACCTGAGCCGCATCAGCCGCATCATCGCGGCGTCGGATGTGTCCAACGCCACCGACCTGGAAGTCATTCCGCTGCGCCACGCGATTGCGTCCGACCTCGTGCCCCTGCTCACGCGCCTGCTGGAATCGGGCGCTGCCACGGCTGCAGCGGCCGCCACCGCCGGGCAAAGCGACTCTTCCTATAAAACCACGCTGCTGGCCGAGCCGCGCAGCAACGCCGTGATCCTGCGCGCCGCCAACCCCGCACGCCTGAGCCTGGCACGCAGCCTGATCGCACGCCTGGACCAACCCGCGGCCCAAAGCAGCGACGGCAAAGGCGCAGACACCGGCAACATCCACGTGGTTTACCTGAAGAACGCCGACGCGACCAAACTCGCCGTGACCTTGCGCGCAGCCATCAGCAGTGGCAGCCTGGGCAGCAGTGGTGGCACCAGCAGCAGCACCAGCAGCGGCCTGAGTTCCAGCAACAGCAGCAGCGGCCTGAGCAACACCAGCCTGAACACCGGCTCCACCAGCAGCACCAGCAGCGCGGGCAATTCCGGCCCCACGCTCAACAGCAGCAACAGCAACCAGCCGTCCACCGGCGGGCAGATCCAGGCCGACCCGTCAACCAACTCGCTGATCATCACCGCGCCCGAGCCGCAATACCGGCAGATCCGTGCCGTGATCGACCAGCTCGACGGCCGCCGCGCACAGGTGCTGGTGGAAAGCCTGATCGTCGAAGTCAACGCCGAGAAGGCCGCGCAGTTCGGTATTCAGTGGCAGGGTGTGCTGGGCAACTCGAACAGCAAGACCATAGGTGTGCTAGGCACCAACTTCAGCACCGGCGGCACGGCCAACATCATTGACTTGGCGTTGAACGGCTCGAGCATTTCCACCAGCACCACCCTGCCTTCTACCGGCGCCAACCTGGGTGTGGTGCGTAAGACCGCCGGCGTCTATGTGCTCGGCTTCCTGGCCAACTACCTGCAGACCAACGGCGACGGCAACGTCTTGTCCACGCCCAACCTGCTGACGCTGGACAACGAAGAAGCCAAGATCGTCATCGGCGAAAACGTGCCCTTCGTCACCGGCTCGTACACCAGCAACAACACCAGCAACGGCTCGGTCAACCCGTTCACCACCGTGGAGCGCAAGGACGTGGGCCTGACGCTGCGCGTGAAACCGCAGATCAACGAAAACGGCACCGTCAAACTGGTGATCTACCAGGAGACTTCGAGCGTCAAGTCGGGCACCGAATTGAACAGCAACGGCCCCACCACCACCAAACGCTCGATTGAATCCACCGTGCTGGTGGACGACGGCAACATCGTTGTCATCGGTGGCCTGCTGCAGGACGAATACGCGGGCAACCAGGACAAGGTGCCCTACATCGGCGACGTGCCGGTGCTGGGCCAACTGTTCAAGAGCGAGGCCCGCTCGCGCAGGAAAACCAATCTGATGGTGTTCCTGCGCCCGGTCGTGATGCGCGACACCAGCGAAACCAACGCCATGTCGATGGACCGCTACGACCTGATGCGCGGCGTGCAGGAGCGCAACCAGCCGGCGCAAAACGCCATGCTGCCGGTAAACGAGGCGCCCATACTGAGCACCGTGAACCCCGCCGCGCCCAACGTCAACACCCCCGGCACGCGCCCCGCGCTGAATCCGCCCAAACCCATGGGCATCAGCACCGAGGTGCGCCTGGATGGCAGCGTGCCAGTACCTGCAGCAGTGCCCGTAGCCCCTGTGGTCCCAGTGGCCCCTGTCGCCCCCGCCGCCGAGCCCCTGCGTTAAACCATGCGCCACCCACTTCCCTACGCTTTTGCACGCGGCCAGCAACTGCTGCTGGAGGACAACCTGGGCACACTCACCCTGTGGTTGCACGCCGGCACACCACCCAGCGCCTTGGGTGAGGTCATGCGCAAGTACGACGTGCGCCAGGTGGAAACACTGCCGGCCGACGCCCTGGCGCAACGCATCAGCGCGGCCTATGCGCAGGGTGAGTCGAGCGCAGCGTCCGTGGTGAGCGAGGTCGAAAGCGACGCCGATCTGTCGCGCATGATGCAGGAGCTGCCCGCGGTGGAAGACTTGCTGGAGATGAGCGACGACGCGCCCATCATCCGTATGCTCAACGCCCTGTTGACCCAGGCCGCACGCGACGGCGCCAGCGACATCCACATCGAACCCTATGAGCGCCATTCCAGCGTGCGCTTCCGCGTCGACGGCACACTGCGCGAAGTGGTGCAGCCCAACCGCGCCTTGCACGCGGCTCTGATCTCGCGCCTGAAGATCATGGCCGACCTCGACATCTCCGAGAAACGCCTGCCCCAGGACGGCCGCATCAGCCTGCGCATAGGCACCCGTGCGGTCGACGTGCGCGTGAGCACGCTGCCCAGCGCACATGGCGAACGCGCGGTGCTGCGCCTGCTGGACAAAAGCGGTGGCACCTTGCAACTGACCTCGGTCGGCATGCAGGGCGACGCGCTGCAGCGCCTGCAAAGCCTGATCGGCCAGCCACACGGCATCATCCTGGTGACCGGCCCCACCGGCTCGGGCAAGACCACCACGCTGTACGCCGCCCTGAGCGAACTCGACGCGCACAGCAGCAACATCATGACGGTGGAAGACCCTATCGAATACGAGCTGCCAGGCGTGGGCCAGACCCAGGTCAACAGCAAGATCGACCTCACATTTGCCAAGGCACTGCGCGCCATCCTGCGGCAGGACCCGGACGTGATCATGATCGGCGAAATCCGCGACTTCGAGACCGCGCAGATCGCCATCCAGGCCTCGCTCACCGGCCACCTGGTGCTGGCCACGCTGCACACCAACGATGCCGCCAGCGCCATCACACGTTTGACCGACATGGGTGTTGAGCCCTTCCTGCTGAGCAGTTCGCTACTCGGCGTGCTGGCCCAGCGCCTGGTGCGCAAACTCTGCACGGCTTGTGGCGGCCCCGGCTGCGAGGCCTGCGGCCACACCGGCTACCAGGGCCGCACCGGTGTGTTCGAGCTGCTGGTGACCGATGACGCCATACGCGCGCAAATCCACAACCGCGCCGCCGAGGCCGACATTCGCGATGCCGCGCGCAAAGCCGGCATGCAGTTGATGCGCGAAGACGGTGCCCGGCTGGTGGCGGCCGGCATCACCTCACCGGAAGAGCTGCTGCGCGTGACCCGGGACTGACGGCCGGGCTTGCGCGGCCTGCGGGATAGGCCGCAACCACGCGGTCTTTTGCCATGTTGGGCGAGAAACCAACGCCGGACTGCACCAAACGGCGATTCAGACGTTAACCTAGGCGGCTGTGATTGAATTACAAAAAATTACTTTTCACCGCAGCCCTATGACGAGCACAACCCGCCGAACGCTTCTCCGTACCGCCAGTGCTGCTGCGGTGGCCGTGGCCTTGCCCCTGCGCGCGCAAGCCAGCATCACACTCAAATTACACACGTTCTGGCCCGAGCAAGCCGGTGTATGGCGCGAAATCATCCGGCCCTGGATCACCCAGGTGGAACAGGAATCCAACGGCCGCCTGCGGATTGAAGCCACCCCCAGCATGAAGCTGGGCGGCACGCCAGCCCAGCTGTACGACCAGGTACGCGAAGGCAAGATCGATCTGACCATGAACCTCACCGGCTACACGCCGGGGCGTTTTCCACGCGTCGAAGCGTTCGAGTTGCCCTTCATGATGACGCAGCCCGAAGCCACGTCCAAAGCCCTGTGGGAATACGTGCAGACCGCCGCCCCCCATGAGTTCAAGGAAGTGCAGTTACTCGCCACCTACGTGCACGGCCCTGGGGTGATCCATGCCGCCGACCGCGCCGTGCTGAAAGTGGAAGACATGCGCGACCGCAAACTGCGCAGCCCCACGCGCCAGGTCAATCGCCTGCTGACTTTTCTGGGCAGCACCTCGCTGAGCATGCCGGTGACCGAGATCCCCGACGCCATGGGCAAAGGCCTGATCAACGGCTGTGTCGTGCCGTGGGAAATCCTGCCGTCGTTCAAGGGCCAGCAGCTCACCAAATTCCACGCCGAATTTGCCAGCGCGGGTGGCAGCCTCTACACCAGCACCTTCATGTTTGTGATGAACAAGGCGCGTTACAGCGCCCTGCCGGCCGACCTGCGCAAGGTGATAGACAACAACTCCGGCATGGGCCCGTCGGGCCGCTTCGGCAAAACCATGCAGGCGCTGGACGTGATCGGCCGTGAAGCGGCGGTGAAGAACGGCAACAGCATCGTCACACTGAACGTGGCCGAAGCGCGCAAGTTCCGCAGCATGTCGCGCCTGGTCGAGGTGGAGTGGGCCGAGGCCATGGATCAGTCCGGCGCCAGCGGCTACCGCCTGCTGGACACCGCGCGGGGCCTGATCGACCAGCACACACGCAGCACAAGCTGACGGACAGCGGCCTCGGCCGCTGTTGCGCGGTGGCCATGAAATACACATGGCGCAACACCCGCAAGGCCACGACAAGCCCAACACCCACACGGTGACGATATTGGCCGTCGGCGCTTGACCGCCGAATTGCATCAGCTCGCGGTTTAAGGGCTACGCTGAAACCATTGCAGCAACGGCCCCACTAAAACCAACTTGCTTTCTCAAATACCCGGACAAATTCAAATGAATAGTCATTAAGCTTTCATGGCGATTGCAAAGACTGCGCGGCTACCCATTTTTTCTTCTAGCTCGCGTATGCAAATTTCTGTTCGGTTTCCCACACATCAAAAAAAATTCGCACTGCACGCCACCGCCCTGGCAACCTTGTTGACCCTGGCGGCCTGCGGTGGCGGCGGTGAACAGATGATCGCGCCGGAAGCTGCCGCATATGCCATTCCCGGCCCACCAGCAGGGCTAGGCACCGAGGTGATCAACGTGACGCCGCAAGCGGCCACCAACATGCCGGCGTCGCGCACCGACGTGCCCAAGTTCCGTGAAGATGCCACCGTCTACAACTCCGGCAGGCATGACGCAACACCTGCGGGCAACAACGCCTGTTATGGCGACAACACCACCAACTCCACGCTGCGCTTTTTGTCGGGCTTCCTTGATATCTGGGAACCTTCCGAACGCAAGATGAACGGTTTCAGAGCGTCGGACTACGCGGGCATCTTTGCCAACGGTTCCAGCACCGCGGATTTGAATGTGGCCGGCCTGGAAGCGTGCGACATGTTTGCGCTCACCAGCTGGAACGGCATCTGGCATGTGCTCACGTCGGACAACACCAACGGCACACTGGGCCAAGCCCCCAGCGGCGGCACCACAGGGACGATTAAAAACAATGCCCTGTTCCTGCAGAACATGGCGTACTCCTCCAAGCTGACCACGCAAACCAGCTATACCGCGGCGCAGAAAACAGAGATCGTGCAGGATGACACCGGCAACAAGATCACCCGTACGGTGATGGGCGGATCGCTGGGTCCACTGGGACAAGCCTGGAACGATCTGGCGAAAAATCCTGCGACCGGATGGGGCACCACAAATAGCGTCGCCAACCCCGAGTTCGGTGCCGTGCTCACCTTTGTCGACAACGCCACCGTTGGCAACATTGCTTCTGACAATGGCCCCAAGGGCTTCTACAAGTTCGCCCGCCCCTATCGCTGGTCTGCGGCGGACAGCAGCCTGCCTGTGGTCACCGTATTGCCCGAACTGCTGACACGCCGCGCAAACGGCGCCAATGCGGCAGCCGCACAAACCAGTGCGCAACAAGACTCCGACTTCCCCAGTGGCCACACGGCCGAATTCGTGCGCTACTCGACGGCCATTGCCTACGTGGCGCCGCAGCGCTTCCACGAAGCGGTGGCACGTGGCCTGGAAGCCGGTGAAAACCGCATCCGTGCGGGCATGCACTCGGCACTTGGCGTCATGGGCGGTCGCATGCTCGGCTCGTCGGTCTGGATGCCGTTTTTGAAAGGCGCAGGCGATCGCGGATTGGTCTATACCGAAGCGCAACGCCTGGCGGTGTTCACGCAAGCGCAAGCGCAGCTGCGTGCCAAGGTGGGCGCAAGCGACGGCGTGGAACTATGGAATGTGGCGCACTCGGCAAGCGTCAGCGACGACCGTTTCGCAGATTTTGCCGCCGCCAAAGCCGACTACTTGCGACGCCTGACCTTCGGCTTTGCACAAGACAGCAGCAAGGTCGGCAAGCCTGCCGTGGTGCCCAAGGGCATGGAAACACTGCTAGAAACCCGCTTCCCCTATCTGAGCGCAGACCAGCGGCGCGCCGTGCTGAAAACCACCGCCATTGGTTCGGGCTACCCGGTGCTGGATGACGAAGAAGGCTTTGGTCGCCTGAACCTTTTTGACGCAGCCAGCGGCTACGGCAACTTCGAGGCCGACGTGACCGTCACCATGAACAACAGCACTGAAGGCTTTTGTGTCTCGGGCTTTTGCACCTTCGACCGCTGGCGCAATGACATCGGCGGTGCAGGCAAGTTGACCAAACGCGGAACCGGTACCTTGGCATTAACAGGCGCCAACAAGTACAGCGGCGGGACCATTGTGTCGGCAGGCACCTTGCGTGCTGACTCGGCCAGCGCCATGGGCACGGGTGCGGTGTATGTCGATGGCGGCACGCTGGCCACCAACGGCACCCAAGTCAATGTGACGGGCAGCTACACACAAAAGTCCGGCACGCTGAACTTAGCGCTCTCCAGCAACACCGCTGGCACCCTGGTGGTGGGCGACCACGCCGCATTGGCAGGTGCGCTGAAGCTGACTTTTGCCAATGGCTACACACCCAAGGCTGGCGACCAGATCGTGGTGCTGACCGCCAAGGGCGTGCACAACAAGTTCGACAGCGTGGCTGTGGACGGCTTTGCCAAGTCCACCGTCACCTATGGCGCGACCAGTGTGACCATTACGCTGGCCAGTTAAACAAGCCTAAGGCTCAAGGGCCTGTGCGGCTTTGCCGCGCAGGCCCTTTATGCATGCTGCACCTTTGAGACACGCAACCCCTTGTGCGCACGATGGGCC
This sequence comes from Variovorax sp. HJSM1_2, assembly GCF_049316285.1. Taxonomy (NCBI): domain Bacteria; kingdom Pseudomonadati; phylum Pseudomonadota; class Betaproteobacteria; order Burkholderiales; family Comamonadaceae; genus Variovorax; species Variovorax sp. HJSM1_2. Next base: position 158,751 of record NZ_JBMOXA010000004.1, read on the forward strand.
AGAGGGGAATTCGCCACATCTCCCCGTGCGCTAACATCACGGCTCCTTCACGCGACATCCGCCATGCCTGCCTACGCCTTCGAAGCCCTTGACACCAACGGTCAGCCCCGCAAAGGCGTGATGGAGGCCGACACCGCCAAAGCCGTGCGCAGCCTGCTGCGCGCCCAGGCCCTGGTGCCGCTGGCGGTGCAGCCGGTGAACACTGGCGCCACAGGTGCCGGCGCCAGCGCCACGGCTTGGCTGCAGCGCCGCGTCTACAGCCCCTCCGGCCTGGCGATCTGGACTCGGCAACTCGCCGGGCTGGTGGGCTCGGGCCTGCCGCTGGAACGCGCGCTCACGGCCCTGGCCGATGAAGCCGAAGAAGAAAACCAACGCAACCTGCTGGCCGCCCTGCGCGCCGAAGTCAACGCCGGCGCCTCGTTTGCCAAGGCGCTGGGCCAGCATCCACGCGAGTTCTCCAGCATCTACGTGGCGGTGATTGGCGCGGGTGAACAAAGCGGCAGCCTGGCCGTGGTGCTGGAGCGCCTGGCCGACGACCTGGAAGAGCGCCAGGCGCTCAAGGCCAAGCTGATTGGCGCATCGCTTTACCCGGCCATCGTCACCTTGGTGGCGATTGTCATCGTGCTGTTTTTGGTGGGTTACGTGGTGCCGCAAGTGGCCAACGTGTTTGCCGGCACCAAACGTGCACTGCCCTTTCTCACCGTGGCCATGCTGGCCATCAGCGACTTTGTGCGTAACTACGGTTGGGCCTTGTTGATTGCGCTGGTGCTGTTCGGCATCTTCGCCAGGCTGGCGCTGGCCAGACCGACCATACGCGAAAAGTTCGACGCCGCTTTTTTGACTTTGCCCCTGGTGGGCCGCCTGGCACGCGGCTACAACGCCGCGCGTTTTGCCGGCACGCTGGCCATGCTGGCCTCGGCGGGTGTGCCCATGCTGCGCGCCTTGCAGGCCGCAGCCGAAACCCTGAACAACACCGCCATGCGCGCCGACGCCTTGGACGCCTTGGTGCTGGTGCGTGAAGGTGCGCCGCTGGCCTCGGCCATGGCGCAGAAGAAACGTTTTCCCGGCCTGGTGAGCATGTTCGCGCGCCTGGGTGAACAAACCGGCCAGTTGCCGCTGATGCTGCAACGCGCCGCCAACCAGCTCAGCACCGAAGTGCAGCGCCGCGCCATGGCCTTGGCGACGATTCTGGAGCCGCTGCTGATTGTGGTCATGGGCCTGGTGGTGATGCTGATTGTGCTGGCGGTGCTGATGCCCATCATCCAGCTCAACCAATTCGCCCGGTAGTTGTTAAACACCCCAGGCTTGCCCACTGCGTGTGGCCTGCTTGCCCTTGCAGGGGCGCCGCCAGCGGCCCGACGTAAGACAAAATCAGCGCAACCTGGCATCTAAAGTTACGAGAACTTCTTATGGCCGTCTCACTCGACAACAAGCTGGTGGTGGCGATTTCCTCGCGCGCCCTGTTCAACTTTGAAGAAGAAAACCGCGTGTTTGAACGCGGCAACGACCGCGCCTATGTGGAGTTGCAACGCCAGCGTCTGGATGTGCCCGCAGCGCCCGGCGTGGCCTTCTCCCTGGTGCACAAGCTGCTGGCCTTCAATACACCAGAGGTGCAACGCGTAGAAGTGGTGGTGCTGTCACGCAACGACCCGGTCAGCGGCATGCGCGTGTTCCGCTCGTGCAAGGCGCATGGCCTGGCCAGCGTGCAGCGCGGCGTGTTCACACAGGGACGCAACCCCTTCGGCTACCTGCGGCCATTGGGCGCGCACCTGTTCCTGTCGGCCAATGAAGACGACGTGCGCCACGCGCTGAGCCTGGGCTTTCCGGCTGCGCGGGTGTTGACCGAATCGGTGCAAGCGGGCGACGAAAACCCGACCGAAGTACGCATTGCCTTCGACGGTGATGCGGTGCTGTTTTCTGATGAGGCGGAGCGCATTTACCAGGCCGAGGGCCTGGACGCCTTTCAGCGCCATGAAACCGACAACGCAGCGCTGCCCTTGCCCGACGGCCCGTTCAAACCCCTCCTGGCCGCACTGCACCGCCTGCAGCAGACGGAAGCCACCGGCATGCGCATCCGCACCGCACTGGTCACGGCACGCAGCGCACCGGCACACGAGCGCGCCATCCAGACGCTGATGAGCTGGAACATCGCGGTCGACGAAGCCATGTTTTTGGGCGGACTTTCCAAGGGTGCATTTCTGCGCGAGTTTGAGCCCGATTTCTTTTTTGATGATCAGACGGGACATGTGCAGTCGGCGGCCGCACATGTGCCTTCGGGGCATGTGAACAGCGGCATTTCCAACGAGCCGCGTTAGGAATGTGGCGGAGCTTGGGTTTTCAACAGCGCGGTCGGCCGGGTCTCGGCCCGGCGGGCGAGTGGCTTTTGCAGAAATCGGCGAAGCCGATTTTCTTGTGCGTACAGGCGTGCCTTGCACGCGGGGTTTGCTCACTTCGCAAAATGAAAACGCCCCAAATCCCCGCAGCAGGTGCAGCCGGAGGAGAGTGAAGCCTCGGGACCATTGCTACGCTAGGCCCAGGTCAGGCGATGCGTAGCGAGCCGGGTTGGTATTGCATTTCCCCCTCTGACTGCGCCGAGGAGCACAGGGGGCAGCGGATCAGGGCTGGGGCATGTCTGAGCGCAGCGAGTTGCACCAGACCCCGCTGGCCCCGAGCACCGCAGGTTGCCCTTCGCAACGCGAAGGGACGCAGGCAGTGGGGGCGACTTCTCTTTGGTTACTTTCTCTTTGCGCAAAGAGAAAGTAACTCGCCACCGGGCGAAACAGGGACGTGCCGCCACCCACAACGCCAGCCAAAGCCCCGACATCAATCAACCCCAAAAAGCGCATCAATCAACCCCAGCTTGCACGCTAGCATCGACAATTCCCCGTTCAAGCCCCTCCAGGAAACCCCATGCTCAAGCTCTACATCGCCAACAAAAACTACTCCTCGTGGTCCATGCGCCCGTGGGTAGTGCTCAAACAAGCCGGCATTCCGTTCGAAGAAGTGATGGTGCGTTTTGACTCACTCGAAGAAGGCTCGGTTTTCAAAAACACGGTCACCGCCCTCAACCCCCTGGGCACTGTGCCGGTGCTGGTCGACGATGGTTTTGCGGTCTGGGATTCGCTCGCCATCGCCGAATACCTGGCCGACAAATTTCCCGAAAAAAACCTCTGGCCGCAGGACCGCCTGGCGCGCGCACGGGCCCGCAGCATCTGCGCTGAAATGCACGCCGGCTTTACCGCCTTGCGCAGCAGTTGCACCATGAACATCGAAGCCAGCCTGCCCGAAGTCGGTGCCATTGTGTGGCGCGACAACCCAGGTGTGCGCGCCAACGTGGCGCGCATCGTCGCCATGTGGACCGAGTTGCTGGAGCAGGCCGGTGGCGACAAATTCCTCTTCGGCGACTTCAGCATCGCCGACGCCTACTACGCGCCGGTGTGCATGCGCCTGCGCACCTATGCGCTACCGGTCACGCCGCTGATCAGCGCCTATATCGACCGCGTATGCGCCGCCCCCGGCGTCAAGGCGTGGATTGCCGATGCGCTCGAAGAACACGACTTTGTGGTGTTCGACGAACCATACCGCCTGCAGCCCTAAGATCGTCAGCACGTTCTTAACGCCTTCAAGGTCTACACTGCCCAGCATGCAAATTTACTTGGTGGGTGGTGCGGTGCGCGATACCTTGCTGGCGCGGCCAGAAGGTGCGGGCGACCGTGATTGGGTGGTGGTGGGCGCCAGCCCTGATGACTTGCTGGGCCAGGGCTTTGTTGCGGTCGGCAAAGACTTTCCGGTGTTTCTGCACCCCAGGACCAAAGAAGAGTTTGCACTCGCCCGCACAGAGCGCAAAACCGCGCCCGGCTACCGTGGTTTTGCCGTGTATGCCGCGCCCGATGTGACACTCGAAGAAGACTTGGCACGGCGCGACCTTACTATTAATGCGATAGCTGCCTACGCATTGCCAACAAGCGTCACCGGCCAATTTGACGTAGATTTCTCGCGCCTCACAGACCCTTATAACGGCCAGGCCGACTTGCAGCAAAAAGTGCTGCGCCACGTCACCGACGCCTTCCGCGAAGACCCCGTGCGCATCTTGCGGCTGGCGCGTTTTGCGGCACGTTTCGAGGACTTCAGCGTCGCCCCGGAAACCATGGCCTTGATGCGCGAGATGGTGACCGAAGGCGAAGTCGACGCACTGGTGCCCGAACGCGTGTGGCAAGAAATCGCGCGTGGCCTGATGCAGCCCCGTCCGTCGCGTATGTTGGAAGTGCTGCGCGACTGCGGCGCACTGAAACGCCTGTTGCCCGAGGTGGAGCGTTTGTGGGGCGTGCCGCAACGCGCCGACTACCACCCCGAGGTCGACACCGGCTGGCACCTGATGCTGGTGCTCGACATGGCCGCCCAATTAAAAGCGCCGCTGGCCGTGCGTTTTGCCTGCCTGACACACGATCTGGGCAAGGGCACCACGCCCGCCGACGTGCTGCCACGCCATATCGGCCACGAACAGCGCAGTGCCCAGCTGCTCAAAGGGGTGTGTGAACGCCTGCGTGTGCCCACCGATTGCCGCGAGCTCGCCGACGTGGTGGCGCGGGAACACGGCAACATCCACCGCAGCAGCGAATTCGGCGCCGAGGCCCTGGTGCGCCTGCTGGAGCGTTGTGATGCCATCCGCAAAAGCGAACGCTTCGCCCAGGTGTTATGGGCCTGTGAATGCGATGCACGTGGCCGCCTAGGCCTGCAAGACCAGCCCTACCCGCAACGCCCGCGCCTGCTCGCGGCACAGGCCGCGGCTTTGAACGTCGACACGGCCAGCAGCGCCAGTGCAGCCGTGGCCTTAGGCGCCAAAGGAGCACAGATTGGGGAATGGGTGCAGCGTGCGCGGGTAGAGGCGGTACAGCGCTGGCTGCAAAGCACTGGAGATGCTGCGCTGGGCTGAGCCGCTGCCGAGCCGCGTCTGAGCCACGCCTAGCCATGACCAGGGGGCGCAGCAGCGCTCACCCCCCTCACAGAAAAAGGCTTACTCCAGCCCGCGCTTCAAGCGCATTTCTTCAATCTTGATATTGCCCAGCGGCACGGTCTTGGCGGTGGTGAGTTCGCGCTTGAAACCGGCCAGGTCAAAGAAGCGCATGGCGCGTTCGTTGCGCAGCGGGATCCACACTGTCACCGAGGTGCAGCCTTCTTCGACCAGCGCTTCGCGCGTGGCGTCCCACAAGGCCAGGCCAACACCTTGGTCCAGGTAGCCTGGGTCGACGTAGATGTACCAGATTTCGCCAACGGTGTTCTTCGTGCCTTTGTCGCGCGAGCGGTCGTAGCCGACGAAGCCGACGATCTGGTCGCCATCGAGCGCGATTTGCACTTGCGGGTCGCCAAACTCGATGGCGTCTTGCCACATCTTCAACCGCTTGGCCATGGGCATGGCCGTGAGCACTTCTTCGGGCACGATGCCGTGGTAGGCCGCGTGGCTAGAGGTGGCGTGCAGGTCAGCAATGGCTTGCGCCTCGTCCATTTCAGGAGGGCGAACTTCGAAAGCGGAAAAACTATTGGGCATGGAAAAACGGTCTTCAGACCGTGGGTCACAAAATTTCGAGGGACAAGGATTGTCGCCGCAAATCGATTTCACGTCTGTAGCCAGCCCAACAGCCCCGCTCCACGCTTTGAAAATGAGCCCTGGCGAGGGCTAAACTTGTCCCGCCATGCCTGCCCACACCCGCCCCTTCAGCGCCGCCGCCGAGCGCAACCTGCCACCGATTCTGGACGCGCTGCGCCCCCACCTGGCGCCAGCCGGACTGGCGCTGGAAATCGCCAGCGGTACCGGCCAACATGCGGCGGCTTTTGCCCAGGCCCTGCCACAGTGGACCTGGCAGCCCAGTGACAGCCAGCCGGCAGCCCTGGACGCCATCCGCGCCTGGACGGCTGATAGCCCTAACGTACGCCCGCCACTGCTGCTGGACGTGTGCCACAGCGTCTGGCCATGCCCCGGGCTGGCGCCAGTGGATTTGCTGTACTGCGCCAATATGCTGCACATCTCGCCGTGGACCACATGCGCGGCACTGATGCACGCGGCCAGCAGCCAACTCAAACCGGGCGGCTTGCTGGCGGTGTATGGCCCTTTTCTCGAGTCCGATGTCAGCACCGCCCCCAGCAACCTGGCCTTTGATGCCGACCTGCGCCAGCGCAACGCCGCCTGGGGCATTCGCACACTGGAAGCCGTGCGCCAAACCGCCAGCGCCGCCGGCCTGACGCAGCCCACGCGCCTCGCCATGCCCAGCCACAACCTGTTGCTGCTGTGGCGCCAGCCGGGCGAGGTCGCATGAGCTCTCCCGCCGCACCGTGGAGCCAGGTGTTCCAGGCCACCGACAGCGTCACGGGCTGCAGCTTCCCCGCGCCCTCAGACCTGCCCCTGCTGGTGGCGGCCGAACACGCAGGTTTGCGCCCGGTGAGTTCCTGCCGCAACGGCACCTGCCGCAGTTGCATCAGCCATTTGACCCGCGGCGAGGTGTATTACAGCGTCGCCTGGCCGGGCTTGAGCCCGGACGAAAAAGCCGCCGGCTTCATCTTGCCCTGCGTCGCCTGCGCGGCCAGCGATGTGACGCTGCGCTTCGGCGCCTGGGATGCCTTTGACTGAGCGTGGACCAAACCCTCTTTAAAGCGTGAAGACGGGCAGCGCTCGCTTTGCGGGCTACTTGTTACAAGTTGTGTTCATAAGGATACAAATCTTCTTTAGCGCTGTGCGTGCACCTTTGGCGCCCACATAATCACCCGCGGGTCCCCACCAACATCCGTGCTTTCCAGCCAGCGGCTTCAAATGATTCGTCGTCCTTTTTGCTCCTTTAGTCGCCACCCCTCAGCATCTACCCGCAGCGGGCTGCGCGCTTGAAAAATGTCAGCTGACATGCCTACGCCCATTTTGCTCATAGACCCGGATGGCGCGCGCGCGCAATCCGTGGTGGCGGCAGCAGCCAGCCTGCAGTTGCCGCTGGAGGTGGTCGCCGCCAGTTCGCTGGCACAGGCCAAACTATCCCCGGCATGGCCTTTGATCGATGTGGTGTTGGTGCACCATGGCGCGCTGGGCCGCAGTCCGGCCGAGTGGATCGCCCATCTGCAGCCGCACCAGAGCGCGGTGTTGTGTATTGCAGCGGGTGAGGAAATGGCTGCGGTGCAGGCGCTGGAAAGCGGCTTCGCCGACTACCTGCTCACAGATCAAGCGCTGGCCTACGTGCTCACGCTGCCCGCACGCATCGCCTTGCTGCGCCAAAAAATGGCCGCCATGCGCAATGTGCAACAGCGCCAGCAGCAACTCGACATGGCCACCCTCAACGGCCACATCGGCCTATGGCACTGGGATGCCCACACCGGCGACTGCGTGGTCAATCCGGCCTGGTGCCGCATGCTCGGCTACCCCGAGGTCGAGATGGTGATTCCGCGTGACGCCTGGAAAGACCTGATGCATCCGCAAGACCAACAGCGTCTGCTGATGGCAGTCCCAGGCATGGCCCACGCTACACCCGAAGACGTGGTGGAGCTGCGGCTGCGCCACAAGGCCGGGCACTGGATCTGGGTGCTCAGCCGGGGATGGGTGGCGCAGCGCGACGCCAGCGGTGCCGCCAGCCACATGGCCGGCACCTTGGTGGATATCACGCGGCGCAAGGAGACCGAAGCCACGCTGCAGCAGCAGAACCAATTGCTGCATGCCATGAGCCGCACCCAGACCGCGTTCATGCAAGACATGAACGAAGGCCGCGCCTTTGACTACATACTGGAAGACATGCTCGCCCTCACCGGCAGCACCGAAGGTTTCATCACCAAGCTGCTGACGCCCTCCGGCAGTCGCCTGTTGGCCGCGACGCCGGCTTTTGCGCAGATGGCCCTGGCCGACCAGGGTGTCGACGGCAACAACCGTGGCGCCGGCGCAGAGCCAGCACCGGTGTCGGCGCAACAAGGCCGTCTCGATGACATTCTGCACACGGCCAGCACCACGGGCCAGGCTTGGACTGGCCGCCTGGAAGCCTTGGGCGCGCCTGAGGCTTCATGGCTGGCTTGTATGCCAGTGTTGATCAATGGCGAGGGGGTCGGACACGTGGTGGTCAGCCGCCCCGCAGACGCCGCGCACCTCGGCCACGGCTACAGTGCCGCCGACCTGGCCACCGCCGCGCCGCTGCTCGGCACCCTGAGCCACTTCATCCGTGCGCAACGTGCCGAGCGCCTCAAGCTGCAAGCCCAGCAGGCCTTGAACGAGACTAGCCTGCTGCTGGAGCAGAAGTCGCGCACCATGAGCGACATGCTCAACAGCATCTCGCAAGGCATCTCGCTGGTCAGTGCAGACCAGCACATGATCGCCTACAACACGCGGCTGCGCGAATTGCTGGACTTGCCGGACGAACTGCTGGCAGCCCGGCCCCATGTGTCCAAAATTGTTGATTTCCAGAACCAGCGCGGCGACTTCGGTACCGACCTGAACCTGATCGCACCACACGCGCGCGATTACGTGCAAAAGGCCACCAGCGGAATCGCCAAGCCCAGCGACGTCCCCACCACTTATCTGCGCCGCACCCATACCGGCAAAGTGCTGGAGGTGCATTCACGCATGTTGCTCTCGGGTGAACGGGTGCGCACCTTCACCGACGTCACCTCGTACATCCAGGCGCAAACCGACCTGCGTGAAAGCGAGGCCCGTTTTCGCAGCCTCACCGAGCTCAGCAGCGACTGGTTCTGGGAACTGGAAGTCCAGGCTCCGGCGGGCGTTGTGGGGAGTACGGCCCACAGCGTCACGCCAGCGCCAGCCACGTCGGCGCATCCCTTGGGCACGGTGGTGGGCTTGTCCTCCGACGACTTGCCCAAGGAAATCGGTGCTTTCCACAGCCCCGCGGAACTGACGCGGTGGGAGGCCCTCATCGCCTCGCGGCAAGAATTTCGCGACCAGGTCTTCACCCTGCAAAACACCACAGTGCCCGGCCTGATGTATGTGTCGGTCTCGGGCCTGCCGGTACTGGATGAGAACGGTCGCTTCACCGGCTTTCGGGGCACCGGGCAGGACATCACCGCCCGCAAGCTGGCCGAGGCCGAAATCGAACGCCTGGCGTTTTACGACGCGCTCTGCGACCTGCCCAACCGCCGCCTGCTGGAGCTGCAACTCGCCGAAGCCTTGGTCCGCAACATGACCACCGGCGCCAGTGGCGCCTTGTTGTTCATCGACCTGGACAACTTCAAGGACCTGAACGACACCCACGGCCACAGCGTAGGCGACTCGCTGCTGGTGCAAGTGGCGCAACGTCTAAAAGCCGCTGCGACAGACGCCGCCATCGTGGCGCGCTTTGGCGGCGACGAGTTCGTGGTGGTGCTCGACAACCTCGGCCGCCCCCATGGCGACGCCAACGCCTTGGCCGAGCAAACGGCGCGCCGCATCCTGGGCGCACTGGCCCAGCCCTACCACCTGGGCTCCACCACACACCACAGCACACCCAGCATAGGCATTGCGCTGTTTCAGGGCAGCACCCACAGCATCAACGAACTGTTCAAACAGGCCGACGTCGCCATGTACCAGGCCAAAGCTGCGGGCCGCAACACCCTGCGCTTCTTCAATCCAGAGATGCAGGCCGAGGTGCAGAATCGCGCCGAACTCGAAGCCGACCTGCGCCACGGCATACACCACCAACACCTGCTGCTGCACTACCAGCCCATCGTCAACAGCGCGGCGCAGATCGTCGGTGTGGAAGCCTTGGTGCGCTGGCAACACCCCAGCCGTGGCCTGGTGTCGCCGGCGGTGTTCATTCCGATTGCTGAGCAGACCGGACTAATCCACGAGATCGGCGCCTGGGTGCTGGAGACCGCCTGCCACCAGTTGGCCAGCTGGAGCCATTCCTCCGACACCTCTCACCTCAGCATCTCGGTCAACGTGAGCGCCCGTCAATTGCGCCAGCCCGACTTTGTGGTGCAGGTGCTCAGCGCCCTGGCACGCACCCAGGCCAACCCGCGGCGCCTGAAGATAGAGTTGACCGAAAGCATGCTGCTGCAGAACGTGGAAGACGTCATCGAAAAAATGGCCGCGCTCAAAGACCACGGTGTGGGCTTTTCGCTCGACGATTTTGGAACCGGCTACTCGTCTCTGAGCTACCTCAAGCGCCTGCCGCTGGACCAGTTGAAGATAGACCAGTCATTTGTCAACGACGTGCTCACCAACCCCAACGATGCGGCGATTGCGCGCACCATACTGGCGCTGGCCCAAGCACTCGACCTGCAGGTCGTGGCCGAAGGTGTGGAAACCGAAGGCCAGCGCAATTTCCTGCTACTGCTGGGCTGCAAAGCCTTCCAGGGCTACCTGTTTGCCCGGCCCGCACCGGTCGAACAACTGTTCACCCAGTTGGCGCGCGCGCCGCGCTGAAAGCCGGGCCTGGGGCAAAACGCCCAAGCGGCGCCACAGGCTGTTTCTGCTAAGGTTGCCTCACTACAAAAGAGACAACACCCCGCCGTGAAAACAGCTCCCACTTCGTGGCCATGTTTTGCCCGCCTTCTGTGCGTTGCCGTCTGGCTCGTGGGCAGTTTGCTGGGCGACTTGGCGAGTGCACAAGCCCAACCCCTGCACTTTGAAGACAGCATGGCGCAACGCACCATGGCCTGCACCGCCTGCCACGGCCGTGAAGGCCGCGCGGCAAGCGATGGCTACTACCCGCGCATCGCCGGCAAACCCGCAGGTTACCTGTACCACCAGCTGCTCAACTTCCGCGACAACCGGCGCCACTATGGGCTGATGACACAAATGGTCGACCCGCTGAGCGACGCCTACCTGATGGAAATCGCGCAGTATTTTTCGGCGCTAGACCTGCCCTATCCGCCGCCGCAGCCCACTGCCGCCCCCGCTGCCGTATTGCAGCGCGGCCAGCAGTTGGCGCTGCACGGTGACGCGGCACGTGGCCTGCCCGCCTGCGCCCAATGCCATGGTGCCAAACTCACCGGCGTAGCCCCCAACACACCCGGCCTGCTGGGCCTGCCGCGTGATTATTTAAACGCCCAGCTCGGCGCCTGGCGCGCGGGGGCACGCCGCGCCCATGCGCCCGATTGCATGGCCGATATCGCACGCAAGCTCAGCCCCGAAGACGTTTTTGCCGCCACCAGTTGGCTTGCCGCACAAGCCTTGCCCGCAGACCCGCACCCGGCCAAAGCCGCACTGGCTTCAGCGACTGGCGCAGCAGACATGGTGTGTGGCAGCGCGCCGCCACCGACGCCGAATGTGGCGGCACGGCCATGAAAAAGCACCTCCCTGAAGCCACACCGGTGCGTCCGCACCGCGCCTTGATCTGGGTTGCGCTGTTGCTGGTGTTTGTGCTGGGCACCAGCCGCCAGTGGCTGGCCCTGATGGACGACGAAGCGCCGCGCGAGGCCCCGCCCGCGATCGACACGCCCGCGGGTGCGGCCAATGTGGCGCGCGGCGCCTACCTCGCACGCGTGGGCAATTGCGCCGCCTGCCACACCAGCCGCGGCGGCACAGCTTACGCCGGTGGGCGCGGCATAGACACGCCGTTCGGCACGGTCTACAGCAGCAACCTCACGCCCGACGACGACACCGGCCTGGGCCGCTGGTCGTCCACCGATTTCTGGAATGCACTGCACCACGGCCGCTCGCGCGATGGCCGCAGGCTGAACCCGGTATTCCCCTACACCAGCTACACCGTGGTCACACGGGAGGACAGCGATGCGCTGTTCAGCTACCTGCAAAGCCTGCCCGCCACCACACAGGCCAACACCCCCGATACCTTGCGCTGGCCCTACGGCACGCAGGCGGCGATGGCGGTGTGGCGCGCCTTGTATTTCACACCGGGCGGCCAAAAAGATGAAATCGCGCCGCCCGCCAATCCTTCTGCTCGATCTGCCGAATGGCAACGCGGCGCCTACCTCGTCACCGGCCTGGGCCATTGCGCTGCCTGCCACAGCCCGCGCAACCGGCTCGGCGGGCTGGACAGTGCGCAGTTCCTCGCGGGTGGCCAGATCCCCATGCAGAACTGGTACGCGCCCTCTTTAAGCGACCCGCATGAAGCCGGCGTGGCCGACTGGCCGCAGGCCGACATCGTGCGCCTGCTGCAAGCCGGTGTGTCCCCCGGCGGCTCGGCTCTGGGGCCCATGGCCGAGGTGGTATTGCAAAGCACGCAGTACCTGAACACCGAAGACCTGAATGCTGTCGCGACCTATTTGAAAGCCCTGCCGCCAAGCCCGCACAGCCAGCCCGGCAACACTGCGCCCAAGGTCGACAGCCGCGTCGCCGCCAGCGGCGCCCAGCTCTACACCCAGCATTGCAGCGTGTGCCACGGCATGAACGGCAAAGGTGTGCCCGGTGCCTACCCGCCGCTGGGCGGTAACCGCGCCGTGACCATGCCGCAGATCACCAACCTGGTACAGATGGTGCTCAAAGGCGGTTACGCCCCGGCCACCGCCGGCAACCCGCGACCCTACGGCATGCCGCCCTTTGCACTGCAATTAAACGATCGCGACATCGCCGCCGTGTTGACGCACTTGCGCACCAGTTGGGGCAACCAGGCGGGCGGGGTGAGCGAGTTGGACGTGATCCAGGCACGTGGCGTGCAGTCGCCTTAGCCGCTGAAGACCCTTAACAAATGATGCGGTTTTCGCCCACTGAGAATGCGACACCGGCTGCACAATTCATAACATGACCAGCCCACCCCAACGCCTGCGTATTGCCGCGGCCCAAACAACTTCGCAGCCCAGCAACGTGGCCGCCAACCTCATCACCCACATGCGCTTCATCGCGGCCGCACAAGCCGCCGCGGTGGATGCGCTGGTGTTCCCCGAGTTGTCGCTCAGCGGCTACGAACCTGCCTTGCTGCGCGAGAGCCTGCTCAAGCCCCAGGACCCCTGGCTGCTGCCGCTGCGTGCTTGCGCCAAACAGGCCCGCATGAGCATCATCGTGGGTGCGCCGGTGGCCAGCGCTGATGCCCAGCGCCCACACATCGGTGCGCTGGCCTTCTTCGCCGACGGTCGCCACGCGGCATTCCTGAAGCAGCATCTGCACGCTGGTGAAGAAGTCTTTGCCACGCCGGGCGGCGATCTCACGCCCCACCGCTTTGCCATTCAGGATACCGCTGCCGCGCTGGCCATCTGTGCCGAATCCATGCATGCACCACATGCGGCGCGTGCCGCAGAAGCCGGCGCGGCACTGTACCTGGCCAGTTCCTTGGTATCGGTGGGCGGCCATGCAGCCGAAGTCGCGCAACTCAGCGCCCACGCACGTGACTTGGGCATGGGCGTGCTGCTGGCCAACCACGGCGGCCCATCAGGCGGCTACACCTGCGCGGGGAAAAGCGCCTTCTGGGCGCCGGGCGGGGAGCTTGTCGTGCAAGCCCCCGGCAGCGGCGACGTGTTGGTCATCGCCACGCGGGAAGATGGTCAATGGCGCGGTGAGGTGCTGGCCGTGCCGGTGTAAGCAGTCAACGCCCGTGGGCGTATGAACAATTAACGCCCGTGGGCGTATGAACAATTAACGCCCGTGGGCGTGTAGGGCACCGTGCCCTGAATTGGGCCGAGCTTCCTCGGGACGCGCCAGCACCTGGCGCACCATCGCCTGCGCCAACTCCTGCTCGCCCAGGAAGACGTGCTGAGCGCCTTCGCTCTCGAGCAAGCGCGCCTCGGTTTCGTTGTGGGTGCGCACCAGTGTCTGGATGTTGGGGTTGAGCGTACGCGCGGTGCTGATCATCTGGCGCACGTTGAACGCATCGTGTGTGGCAATCACCAGCATGCGTGCGTTCGCAATATGCGCCTGGATCAACACCGTAGGCTCGGCCGCATCGCCAAACACGGCGGCCGTGCCCTCGGCGCGCAGGCGCTCCACCAGTTCGCGGTTTTGGTCGGCCACAACAAACGGAATATGGTGCGCCCGCATGGCGTTGGCGATGCGTTCACCAACCCGGCCATAACCCACCAGCACCACTTGGCGCGAGAGGTATTTGTCTTCGGTGTTCATGGGCAGTTCAGCCATCGGGTCGTCACGCGCCTCCAGCCTGCGCGCGTAGGCCGACTTCGCCAGTATCCACTGCTGCAGCGGCTCCACCATCTTGAAGCAGAGTTGGTTCACGGCGATGGAGATCAGTGCACCGGCCAGTACCAGGCTGTTGGCCTCGGGTGGCAACAGGCCCAGCGCACCACCCAGCCCCATCAAGATGAAGGAAAACTCGCCGATCTGCGCCAGGCTGGCCGACACCGTGAGCGCTGTGTTCAGCGGGTAGCGGAACATCAACACCAAGGCCCCCGCCGCCACAGACTTGCCCACGATGATGATGCCCGCCACGGCCAACACCTGCAGCGGCCGGTCGAGAATGACCAACGGGTCGAACAACATGCCGACCGAGACAAAAAACAGCACGGCAAAAGCATCGCGCAGCGGCAGCGACTCTTCCGCTGCCCGGTGGCTGAACTCGGATTCACGCATCACCATACCGGCGAAGAAGGCGCCCAGCGCAAACGACACACCAAACAGCGCCGTGGCGCCAAACGCAATGCTGACCGCTGCGGCCACCACACACAGGGTGAACAACTCACGCGAGCCCGTGCGCTGCACCTGCCACAACACCCAAGGGAAAAAGCGCCGGCCCAACACCAGCATCAAGGCGACAAAAGCGCCCACCTGCAAAAGCGTCAAACCCAAGGTGCGCCACAGACCCGCCAAACTCTCGCTACCCTCTTCACGCCCGGCCAGCCAGCCACCCAGCGGCGGCAGCAGCACCAACACCAGCACCATGGCCAGGTCTTCCACAACCAGCCAACCGACCGCGATGCGGCCGTTGAAGGTATCGAGCACGCCGCGGCTTTCCAGCGCGCGCAGCAGCACCACCGTGCTGGCACACGACAACGCCAAACCGAACACCAGCGCAGCACCCAGGTTCCAGCCCCACCAATGCGCCAGGCCCATGCCCAAGGCCGTGGCCACCGACATCTGCACCACTGCCCCCGGCACGGCGATCTTGCGCACGGCCAGCAAGTCGTCTAGCGAAAAATGCAGACCGACACCAAACATCAGCAGCATCACGCCAATTTCGGCCAACTGGCTGGCGATGCTGGCGTCCGCGACAAAACCGGGCGTAAACGGCCCTATCACCACCCCGGCGAGCAAATAGCCCACCAACGCCGGCAAGCGCAGGCGTATCGCCAGCATGCCCAGCACAAGGGCCAGGCCCAGACCGGCGGCGATGGTGCTGATGAGCGAAACACTGTGGGGCATGCGCGGGGGCTCCTCTCGAGATGAGATTTAAATATTCTTAGAACGTGTTTTGCAATTTACTACAGCAGGCCCCAAGCCAATCCCCGAAAAGGCGAAGTTCCATGCGTGCGTGGGGTTACCCGAAAGAACAAAACCCGCTGGACCTGAGCCCAGCGGGTTTTGTATGAGCAAACGAGGCGAAAGCGGCGCCACGCCGCTAAAGCATCAGCCCATGTGCAAGCCACCGTTGACCGAGAAGTCGGCGCCAGTGGAGTAACCACCTTCTTCCGACGCCAGCCACGCAATGATGGAGGCAATTTCTTCAGGCTGGCCCAAGCGCTTCACCGGAATGGTGGCAACGATTTTGTCGAGCACTTCCTGGCGGATGGCGCGCACCATTTCGGTCCCGATATAACCCGGGCTCACGGTGTTGACCGTCACACCCTTGTTGGCCAACTCCTGCGCCAGCGCCATGGTGAAGCCGTGCATGCCGGCCTTGGCCGCCGAGTAATTGGTCTGACCGGCCTGGCCCTTTTCGCCGTTCACCGAGCTGATGTTGATGATGCGGCCCCAGCCTTTTTCCACCATGTCGCCGACCACCTGCTTGGTGACGTTGAACATGCTGTTCAGGTTGGTTTCGATCACGGCGTCCCAGTCTTCGCGGCTCATCTTCAGGAACATGCGGTCGCGTGTGATGCCGGCGTTGTTCACCAGCACATCAATGGGGCCATGCTCGGCCTTGGTCTTGGTAAAGGCTTCGACCGTGGATTCCCACGCACCTACATTGCCCACGGATGCATAGAACTTGTAGCCCAGAGCCGCTTGCTCGGCCAGCCATTTGTCGTAGTCGCGGGTCGGTCCGCAACCAGCAATCACTTTGAAACCTTCTTTGTGCAGACGTTGGCAAATGGCGGAACCAATGCCACCCATGCCACCCGTGACGTACGCTACTTTTTGACTCATCTCATATCCCCTTTTTTAAATGTTCGTTGAACCGAATAGCGGGTCACACTTTCGCTGGCAGGACCTTGCCCACCAGGTCTAAACCATTGTGGGCCGATCTCACCGCTCGATAGCTAGGGCAACTCCCATGCCACCCCCGATGCACAGCGAGGCGATGCCCTTCTTTGCGTCGCGACGCCCCATTTCGTGCAGCAGCGTCACCAAAATACGGCAGCCGGACGCACCAATCGGATGCCCAATCGCAATCGCGCCGCCGTTGACGTTGACCTTGCTGGTGTCCCAGCCCATTTCGTTGTTGACGGCGCAAGCCTGCGCCGCAAAAGCTTCGTTGATTTCGAGCAGGTCGAGGTCTTGTGCCTTCCAGCCAGCGCGCGCCAAGGCCTTTTGCGAGGCCGGTACCGGGCCCATGCCCATGTAGGCGGGGTCCAGGCCCGAGGTGGCGTAGCTGGCAATGCGGCCCAGCGGCTTCAGGCCCAGGGCGGCGGCCTTCTTGGCCGTCATCACCATTACGGCAGCGGCGCCGTCATTGATGCCGGAGGCGTTACCGGCGGTCACGCCGCCAGCCTTGTCGAACGCCGGGCGCAGGCCGGCCAGCGCTTCTGCGTTGGTCTTCTTGTTGATGAACTCATCGCTGTCAAAAATGACAGGGTCACCCTTCTTCTGCGGAATGCTGAACGGCACGATTTCGTCCTTGAAGCGGCCGGCCTCTTGTGCGGCTGCCGCCTTTTGTTGGCTGGCCAGGGCCAGCGCGTCCTGCATCTCGCGGCTGATGCCGTACTTCTTGGCCACGTTCTCGGCGGTAATGCCCATGTGGTACTGGTTGTAGACGTCCCACAGGCCGTCGACGATCATGGTGTCGGTCATCTTCCAGTCGCCCATACGCATGCCGTCGCGTGAGCCCAGCAATACGTGCGGCGAGGCGCTCATGTTTTCCTGCCCACCAGCGATGACGATTTCGCTGTCGCCCGTGGCCACGGCCTGCGCCGCCAGCATCACGGACTTCAGGCCCGAGCCACACACGGCGTTGATGGTCAGGCCGGGTGTTCCCTGGTTCAGGCCACTTTTGATGACGGCTTGGCGTGCCGGGTTCTGGCCCGCACCAGCGGCCAGCACCTGGCCCATGATGACTTCACCGATCTGGTCGGCGGCCAGGCCGCTACGGGCCAGCACTTCTTTCACAACGGCAGCGCCCAGGTCGGTGGCGGCGATCTTGGCGAGCGAGCCGCCAAACTTGCCAACAGCGGTACGGGTGGCGGCTACGATGACGATGTCTTCCATGGTGTGCTCCAGAGTGAATTTGAGGTGATGAAAAAAGTTAGTGAACTTGCAGCCGCAAAGCGCGCCCTAGCCCCTAGGTCACACGCCGAGGCCATGCTAAGCCGTCCTCGAGCAAAAGATGACTAGGGCTTTGCCTTGTCAGTCATTCTGCGTACTTTGGATGACCAATACGAACGCGACCTGAAAACCCTGCTCAGGCTCGGGCCTTCACGTAGCGCCCGGGCGCGGGCTCAATGGCTTTGTACTGCGTACCCTTTCCGTAGGTCGTGGGTGCAGCAACTTGCTTGCCAGCATGGCCCTTGAGCCAATCGGACCAGTCGCTCCACCAACTGCCGGGCTGCTCAGTGGCGCCCTTCACCCAGTCCTGTACATCGGCCGGGAACTTGGCAGAGTCGCTGACCCAGTGGCTGCGCTTCTTCTTCGCCGGTGGATTAATCACACCCGCAATATGGCCGGATGCCCCCATGACGAAGCGCTTGGGTCCGCGCAAGTGCTGCGTGGAGGCGTAGGCGCCGCCAATCGGCACGATGTGGTCTTCACGCGAGCCGTAGATGTAGACCGGCGCATCGATCTTGCCCAGGTCTATCTTTTCGCCGCACACCGTCATGTGCCCAGGCTTGACCAGATTGTTTTCCAGGTAGGTATTGCGCAAGTACCAGGCGTAAAAAGGCCCTGGCAGGTTGGTGGCGTCGCTGTTCCAGTACAGCAGGTCAAACGGTGGCGGCGTTTCCCCCTTGAGGTAGTTGCCCACCACGTAGTTCCACACCAGATCGTTCGGCCGCAAGAACGAGAAGGTCGACGCCAGTTCGCTGCCGGCCAAAAGGCCGCCCTTGCCCATCTGCATTTCGCGGTAGGCCACCATGGCCTCGTCGATGAAGACGTCCAGAATGCCCGTGTCTTTGAAGTCCAGAAACGTGGTCAGCAGCGTCAGACTGGCCAGCGGCTTTTCGCCGCGCGCGGCGAGTACCGCGGCAGCCGTGCTGAGTATGGTGCCGCCGACACAAAAGCCCAAGCCGTTGATGGTTTTGCCGCCAGAGATATCGCGCACCACTTCGATGGCCTTGATGGCGGCGTTTTCAATGTAGTCGTCCCAGGTCTTCTCGCCCATGGAGGCGTCGGGGTTGCGCCAACTCACCACGAAGGTGCGGTGGCCTTGCTCCACCGCATAACGGATCAGCGAATTTTCCGGCTGCAGGTCGAGCACGTAGTACTTGTTGATACACGGCGGCACCAGCAGGAACGGGCGTTCGTAGACTTTCGTCGCACCCTTGGCAGCCGGCAAGGGTTTGTATTCGATGAGTTGAAAAAAGTCGTTCTCGAAGACCACCGCCCCCTCGGTGGTGGCGACGTTTTTGCCGACCTCGAAGGCACTTTCATCGGTCATGGACAAATGCCCCTTGCGGATGTCGGCCGCCAGGTTTTGCAGGCCTTTGGCGATGCTTTCACCCTTGGTTTCCACCGCCGTTTTCAGCGCATCCGCGTTCATCGCCAAAAAGTTGCTGGGCGATGCTGCAGCCGTTGCCTGCTCCACGGCAAAACGAATACGCGCACGGGTTTTGTCATCCCCTTCCACGGCATCGGCCAGGGCCAGCAAGGTGCGGGTTTGCAGCAAATACGCCGCCGCTGAAAACGCGGCGCTGGGGTTGTGCCCCCAGGCTTGAGCGGCAAAACGCCGGTCGCCGCCAATCTGGCTCTGGTCAACGGAGCTGTTCCAGAGCTTGGCCGACTCCTCCAGATACTGCTGCTGCAGGGCCAGCAGTTTCTCTGGAGAAAAAGCGATGCGGGGCAGCGTTGCACCGTCTGGAAACGAAGGAAGTGATCCGGACTGAGCACCAAAGGCCGGCGTGCCCGTCATGCTGCTCTGCAGACCCTGCATGGCTTGGAGCCAATTTTTCGACCAGCCCTCACCGAAGGCTTTTTGGAATTGCAAACCTACACTGGTCCAATCCGACTCAGAATGCATGCTGTCTCCTCGCGTGTGAAGCCTGAGAATTAAGGCCTCCTATTATGAGAGCCTTGTACGCACTCTATTGGGACCATTCAATAGACAGCGCACCGACCACCCAGGGTTAACCCTAAATTCTTTCAGAGTCTGTTTGCCGAGGCAATGGAGGTAGTTTCTATTGTTGTACCTAGTTGTAATTGCGTGGACTTATGTCGCGCTGATGATGGGCATTGCCGAGGCCACCAACACCACGGGCACGGTGCTGGGCGGCATCCTCACGTTTGTGCTGTATGGCGCGGCACCCGTGGCGCTGGTGGTGTACCTGTGGGGCGCCCCGTTGCGTCGCCGTGCCATCAAGGCGCAGGAAGCGGCCGAGGCCACGCAAGAGGCCACCTCAGCCGCCGCAGTTGCTGACTCAGCCGAGCCAGATACAAGCGGCCATGCGCCCGCTGACACGCTCCCGCCGGTAGGAAAAGAAACTTGAGGCCTGGTCCACGGTGCACCAGTCGGTACTGCCGTTGTTGCCATAAACACTGCTGATGCCCATGGCCGCCAAGCGCTGGCGCGCCAAGCCTGGTAAATCTGCGAGCCACTTGCCTGGACCATGGGCTTGGAACAGCGCGCTGGCCTGAGCCTGCTGCGCCACAAATGCGCTGCGCACTTCGTCACCCACTTCAAACCGCGCCGGGCCAATACAAGGGCCTAGCCACGCTATGAATTGCGAAGCATCTGGCGCATCTGCAGCCTGCGTTGCCGCCATGATTTGCTTAAAGCTACTTTCCAGGACGCCGCCCTCACCCGGCAACCCCACCAGGCCACGCCAGCCCGCGTGGGCCGCTGCGACCACGGTGCCGCTGCGGTTGGTAAACAACACCGGCAAACAATCGGCCACCATGATGGTGCAGGCCGGGCCGCGTTCGGTGGTGAAGCAGGCATCGGCCTGTACGGGGGCAGCGTTCGGCGACGTAGGCGTAATCGGCAGCCGCACCACGCCCGAACCATGCACCTGCTGCAAATACACCGGTGTGGCACCCAGAACTTCGGCCAGGCGCGCCCGGTTGGTTTGCACCGCTGCCGCATCGTCCCCTACGTGGTCGCCCAGGTTCAGGCTGGCATAAGGCCCGGTGGAAACTCCGCCACTGCGTGTGGTGAAGACACTGCGCACATTGGCCGGGGCCGGCCAGTCGGGCACAAGCCAGTCGATAGGCAGCGTCATGCTTGCACGTCCGGGCAGGCACTGGGGTGGGCCTGTTGCGCGGCGGGGGTTTGCAGCGCGGCTTCAAACGCGGCCATGGTCAATGGCAGGCCCTCCAGCGGCACGTTGAAGCGTTGCGCGTTGTAGATCTGCGGCAGCAGGCAGCAGTCGGCCAGCGTCAGGCTGTCGCCATAACAAAACACCGATGGCGCCAGGCCGCGCCGCGCACGGCTCTCGGCCAACACTTGCAGTTGCCGCTCAAACGCTTCCAGCCCGCTGCGGCACCAGTGGTGGTACCAGGCGGTTTTGTGCTCTTCATCCTGGGCCAGTTCGTTGACCAGGTACTTCAGCACCCGCAAATTCGTCGGCGGATGCATTTCGCAAGCCACCATCTGCGCCAGCGCACGGACCTGGGCGCGGCCCAAGGCGTCGGCAGGCAACAGCGGCGGCGTCGGGTGCTGCTCATCCAGGTATTCGATGATGGCCATGGACTGCGTGAGGAACTCGCCGTCCACCTCCAGCACCGGCACCAGACGGTCCGGCGAGATGGCCGCGTGGGCCGGGGCCTTTTGTTCGCCCTTGACCAGGTGAACGGCTAAGTAGTCATAAGCCAGGCCCTTGACGGCCAAGGCAATGCGCACGCGGTACGAGGCCGACGAGCGGAAGTAGTTGTGAAGCTTCATGGGCCCCAAGGATAGCGCGTTGCCGGGTCGACAGGCATCGCCTTGCTCACGAATCAGGAGCACCTCTCGCTTTTACTACAAGCCTGAAAAGCCTATTTGGCTTCAATCCCAGGCCTGCACTAGCGCCCTGCGCCTACAGCCGATTCCATGCGTCGCTGACGAACCAGACAAGGGCGGCCTCGTATCGTCGCCCCATGTTTGATGCGCCCAACCCCAGCGCTGCACCTAGCGCAGAACCTGTGACGACGTTCCCGTCTGCCCAGCCTGTTGCAGCGGCCGTAGCGGCGGCGCCAGCGTCGGTCGAAGCGGTTGCGCCGGTTCCGGTCGACGTACGCAACACGGCGCTGGTTTTTCTGTCGCTGGCGGTGGCGCTGTTTCTGCTGCACTGGGCGAGCGCGGTCTTCATACCGGTGATGCTGGGCTTGTTGTGCAGCTATGCACTGACCCCCATGGTGGATCGCCTGGAACGCTGGCATGTGCCGCGTGCACTCGGCGCTGGAGTGCTGCTGCTGTTGCTGATCGGGGCCATTGGCGGCGGTGCCTATGTTTTGCGCGACGACGCCTCACGCTTGGTGACGGCCTTACCCGAAGCCGTGCAAAAAGTGAAGGTGGCCACCGACCGCGAGAAACGCGCTGCCAAGGTGGTCGCGCCAAGCACCTTGGAGTCCGTGCAAAAAGCCGCCGAACAACTGGTGCAGGTGACCAGCGGGGACGCGTCCAGCACCACCACGACAACCACCCGCATCACACAGGTGCAGGTGGCACCCGCGCGCTTCAACATCAAAGACTACTTGTGGACCGGCACCATGGGGCTGGCACGCGTGGCCGGGCAAGGCATAGTCACTTTGTTCATGACGTTTTTTCTACTCACCGCTGGCGACACCTTCAGGCGCAAGCTGGTACGTGTGGCGGGCAACACGCTGGCGCAGCGCAAGATCACCGTGCAGGCGCTGAACGAGATCACCGAGCAGATCCAGCGCTACTTGCTGCTGCACCTGGCCATCAGCGCCCTGGTGGGCGTGGTGACCGGACTTTGCTTGTGGGCCGTGGGGTTGGAAAACGCCGCCTTGTGGGGCGTGGTCGGCGCGGTGTTCCGGCTGGTGCCTTATGTGGGTTCGGCAGTGGCCGCGGGTGGCGCGGCGCTGGTGGCTTTTTTGCAGTTTGGCAGCGTCAACATGGCGCTGGCGGTGCTGCTGTTGTCGGTCGCCATCCACAGCATTGCGGGCACCTTGATCACCCCGTGGCTGGCCAGCCGCAACAGCCGCCTGAACCCTGTGGCCATCTTCGTTGGTGTGATCGCCTGGGGTTGGCTTTGGGGCGTGTGGGGGCTGCTGCTGGGCGTGCCGATTCTGATGGCCGTCAAAGCGGTATGTGACCGCATTGACGACCTCAAGCCCCTGGGTGAGTTCCTCGGGAACTGAGCTTTAGAAACTCAGGCCTCCCAGGCCTGTGCCAGCAAGCGGGTGATCTCGGCCGCCGGCAAAGCCTTGCAGCCCGAGGTGTTCTGGCCCGACCAGAGCGGGGTGAAGTCACCGCGGCCTTGGCCCTCGGCCCATGCACGCAGCGGGCCTATCATGGTGGTGGCCAACGGAAAAGCCGGGGCCAGCTCACTCATGGGCCCGAGTTCGCGCATCAGCCGGTTCATGATGCCTCGCGCCGGCTTGCCGGTAAAAAGCCGTGTCAGCGCGGTATGCCGCGCTGCCGGACCTTGCAAGGCCTGGCGGTGAATGGCACTGGTGCTGGCCTCGTCGGCACACAGGTAGGCCGTGCCCACCTGCACACCCGCCGCGCCCATGGCCAGCGCCGCACGGATGCTGGCCACATCCACAATGCCGCCAGCGGCGATCACCGGCACACGCACCGCGCGCACCACTTGCGGCAGCAGGGCCATGGTGCCCATCTGGCTGCTGATGTCGTCGGTTAAAAACATGCCGCGGTGGCCGCCGGCTTCCAGACCCTGCGCAATCACCGCGTCAACCCCCTGGGCTTCCAGCCACAGCGCCTCCTCCACCGTTGTGGCACTGCTCAGCACTTTGCCACCCCAGCCGCGTACCTGCGCCAGCAGTTCGGGCGCGGGCAAACCAAAGTGAAAACTCACCACCGACGGGCGAAAGGCTTGCAGCAAATCCGCGGCTTCGGCGGTGAACGGTGAACGGCCCACGCCCGGCGCAACCGTGGCGCTGTCGATGCCGGCCTCGTCGTAAAACGGCTGCAGCGCGCCACGCCATGCGGCTGCCCGCGCCGCGTCAGGCGTGGGCGGCGTGTGGCAGAAGTAGTTGACGTTGTAGGGCTGCGTGGTTTGCGCCTTTATACGTGTGAGCTCTTCACGCAACTGCGCCGGGCTGAGCATGGCCGCCGGCAATGCGCCTAGCCCCCCCGCGTTGGACACGGCCACCGCCATGGCACTGCCTTGCACGCCCGCCATGGGCGCCTGCAGCAGGGGCCAGCGGCTACCTAGAAGTTCTGTTAAATGAGATGTCACAAAAATTTCCCCTTATGGATAGGCAAACGGCATGCTCTTTGCGTGACACTGCAGTTCGCCATTGTGGCTTTTCGAGCCTGGCTCTTGAAGCCTGTTCACGATCTCTCCACCCATTTCAAACCGGAACCCGACATGTCCCATCTTCATTTCATCGGCGGCGAAAAAGGCGGCGTGGGCAAATCGCTCACCGCACGCGTGTTGGCACAGTACATGATTGACCAAAACCTGCCGTTCATCGGGTTTGATACCGATCGCTCGCACGGCACGCTGTTGCGTTACTACGCCGACTACGCCTCGCCGATTGTGCTGGACCGGTATGACGCATTTGACGCCATCATCGAATCGGCTTCGCAAGACCCGGAACGCCGTATTCTGGTCGATCTGGCGGCACAAACCTATCTTCCGCTGGTGGAGTGGATAGAGGGTGCCGACGTGCTCACACTCGCCAAGGATCTCGGCATGAAGCTGACCTACTGGCACGTGATGGATTCGGGCAAGGATTCGGTCGATCTGCTGGAAAAGCTGCTCGACCGTTTTGGCCACAGCCTGAACCTGCGCATCGTACGCAACCAGTTGCGTGGCAACGACTTCTCCATCCTGGAGGCCTCAGGCTTGCAGGCGCGCGCCGAAGGCATGGGTGCCAAGGTCATCACGCTGAAGAAGCTGGCCGACAGCATCGTGCAGAAAATTGATGCCGGCAACAGCAGCTTCTGGGCCGCGACCCATGCGCAAGACGACGGTGGCCTGGGCCTGATGGACCGCCAGCGCGTGAAGATCTGGCTGCGCGACGCCTACCGCGAAATCGCCGACGCGGGGCTTTAAGGCACGTTAAGGCACGTTAAGGCGTTTTAGTAATTCGCCCAGTCCTCGGGCAGCATGGCGGGTTGATCGGCTGAAGATGCGGCGGAAAACCCGCTCTGCGTGAGTTGGCAGCTGACACGCTCGACACCGCGGTCGGGCGGTGCATCAAAGCCCGGCTCCAGTCCGTGTTTCTTCATGAACGCCAGCATGCGTTTGTTGACATCCAGCACGTCGCCGTAGAGATGGCGTACCCCGGCCTCGCGCGCGCCGGCAATCAGGGTGCTCATCAGCCGGCTCGCCACGCCCGAGCCCTGCCAGCCGTCGAGCACGCTCAGCGCCAGCTCGGCACTGCCGCGCGCCGGGTCCACCAGAAACCAGGTCGCCTCGCCGACGATTTCTTCACCGTTGGCCCCCCAGATGCAGGCCACCCAAGCCGCATGTTGTGTGCCATCGGCGGTGACCAGATCGTCCACCAGCTTGGCTGAGGCGGCGCTCACCCCGCCGTGGAAGCGGTTGCGTCGTGATGGCACGCTCAGTTCCAGTAAAAAGCGCCGCATGGTTTGGGCATCTTCCAGGCGCACACGGCGCAGGAAAACAGGCGGTGGTGAAGACGCTGAGAAACCCCCATCGCCGCTGGCCACATCATCAGGCTGCAGGTTCATGCGCTTCCCCTTTCGCGCGTCAGCGCCAAAAATGTAACGTCGTCATGCGGCTCGAATGCACCCACATGGCCCGCGAGGTGCGCACACACACCGTCCACCATGTTCTGCGCCGATCCGGCCAAAGAGGCCAACGCCTGGCCCAAACTTTCTTCGCCATAAGCCCCCGATGGCCCCTGGGCCTCGGTCGCCCCATCGGTGTAGACCAGCAGCCTGGCGCCGGCCTGCATCGTCAAGCTCTGCACGCCGCAGCGGTTGCCGGGCAACAAACCCACAGCCGGCCCGGTAACCGCGAGCCGGTGCATGGCGCCACCTTCGGCCTGTTGCAAAAACGGCGCTTCATGGCCCGCATTCAGGTAGTACATGCGCCCGCTGCCGGGCTCCAAAAGGGCAAAAAAAACCGTGGCAAACATGTTCTCGTGGCCATGCACGGTGGCGATGTAGTCGTTGGCGAAGGCCACGCTGCGCACCAGCGTCGCCGAGGGCGACTCGTCCGGCAAAGCCTGGCAGGCCATGGCGCGCAGCAAGGTGCGGAACAAGGCCATGTAAAGCGCAGCGCCCACCCCCTTGTCACACACGTCGGCGGCCACCAGCGCAAGCAAACCACCGGGGAGGGTGTAGGCGTCATAGAAATCGCCACCCACCTGCCGCGCCGGCGTACAGCTTGCGCCCAGGGTCCAGCCGCTCAGTTGCGGCAATTCCGCGGGCAGAAAACCCTGCTGTATGCGCTGGCCGATCTGCAGCTCGCGTGAAAGTGCCTGAAACAACTCGCTTCTGTGGTCTTGCAGGCGTTTCTTGGCGAGCGAGGCTTCAATGCGTGCCTGCAGCACCACCGGGTTGAAGGGTTTGGGCAAGTAGTCGTCGGCGCCCAACTCCAGGCAGCGCACCACACTTTCGCTCTCGTCTATGGCCGAGACCATGACCACCGGCAATTGCGCCGAATGCGGCGCGAGCCGGATGCGGCGCAAGGTCTCATAACCGTCCATCTCGGGCATGGTGATGTCCAGCAGCACCAGATCCCAGTCCTGCTGCTGCAGTTGTTCAAGTGCCTCGCGGCCGTTGGCCGCCATGCCGGTCTCGTGGCCCAGCCGTTGGATGCGCCGCACCAGCAGCTCACGGTTGAGCTCCAGGTCGTCCACCACCAGGATACGCATGGGGCGCTCCAGGTGCTCCGCTGAGCTTGACGCCAGGGTAGAGATCATGCTGCCCACACCCGCAAGATGCAGGCCCTGCCCTCAGGCCGCAGCCAGGGCATGGCGATGTTCAACGCGCCGACGATCGGCATCCAGCAACGCGCGCAGGTAAGGCAGCTGCTGCAACGTGGCCTGCTCCCCCTCTTCGATGATGTAGGGCACCTTTTCGGTATCAAACAGGCGCACACGCTGCTTGAATTCCGGCAGGATCAGAATCAGCTCGGAGTGATGTGCTGCACTCTGGAACGCCAGGCGCGACTTCTGCAGATTGTTCGCCAGAATGGCACTCAGTTGTGCCGCGAAGCGCCCCGCGCTGCGGATATTCTCCTGGAAGGGTGTGTCGAAACCCACCGCCACAATCACCCGGCTGCCGCTTTTCATGGCCACGCTGATGGGCAAGGGATCGGACATATAGCCATCCACCAGCAGCCGGCCATCGAGCTTCACCGGCCGAAACGCCAGGGGCAGCGAGACGCTGGCGCGCAGCGCCTGCACCAGGTCACCACGGGTGATGTCGACCAGCTCGCCGTTCATGAAATCGGTCGCCGTGATGTGCAGTGGAATCGCTGTGTCTTCAATGCGCTGCTGGCCAAACACATCGCGAAAGGCGGCCAGCATGGGAGCGTCGTCGCGCAGGCCAAAACTGTCCGGCTTGAAGCCGAACAGCTTGGGTGCCAAAAGCCGCAGAACACCCATGTGGTTGCGCTTGGAGGTGAGCTTGCGCGTCCAGGTGCGCAGCGTGATGTCGGTCAACTTGCGGGCATCGAAACCGAGGGCAATGCCGGCCGCGAACAGCGCCCCGCCACTGCAGCCGACCAGCCGGTCGATGCCGATACCGGCCTCGCTGAGCGCCTTCACCACACCGATGGCGGCCGCACACTTGACGCTGCCCGAACCAATCACCAGCGTGACCACAGGACGGTCTTCCAGAACACCTTTCATGCGGCCTCCGTGAAGCTGTCCAATGCCTGACGCACATCCGGAAAGATGTTCAGAATGCTGGTGAAACCGGCGATCTCCAGCACCCGCTGCACCTGCGGCTGCACCGTGGCCATGCGCAGATCACCGCCAGCGATACGACAGCTCTTGACCGTGCCCAGCAAAGATCTCAGGCCCGCACTGCTGGTGTAGTTCACCAACGAAAAGTCCGCCACCAGGCGGGTGTTGCCCTGGGCAATCGACTCCGCAAAACGTTGCGTCAGGGTGTCGGCGCTCAGGCTGTCTATGCTGCCGGTGATGGCCAGCACAAAAATCTTGTCGTGTTGGGTGATGTCGATTTGCATGAAGGTTCTCCAAAATTTAGGGCGATACGGCTGAAGCTGATGCGGCGGCCGGCGTGGGTGATGCCAGGTACTTTTCCAGGGTGAGCACATTGCCGCGGCTGGGGCTGCGCTGGTAATGCTGGTGGTCGGAGAGCTGCCGGATCAGATGCACACCCAAGCCCCCGAGCGCGCGCGCTTCCACGGCCAGGCTGGTGTCCACAGGCACGACCCGCAATGGGTCAAATGGCTTGCCCTGGTCTTCCAGCGTCAGCACCATGCGGCGCGCGCCTGCGCTGCCGTCCACATCACCCTGGACGATGCGCACTTCCAGCGCCAGCGGACCACATTCGCCGGCCGGATAGGCGTGGTGTATGACGTTGGCACAGGCCTCCTCAACGATGAGCTGAAGATCGTGGCACTCCGCGTCGCTGACCCTGCCCCGCTTGCATATCGTGGCCACCACGTCCTGCAGCGCCGGCAGGCTGGCAAGCTCGGCGCGGCAGACCAGGCGTTCGCCTGCATCCTCTGACCTGAGGCTGGGGGTATTCATGCCAAACGCTCCGATACGCCATCAGGCCCAGGCCCAGGCCCAGGCGCTGCGCGCGGCTCCGGCCCTAGCTCTGCGTCCGTCGACTGCGGCAGCCAGATGGTCAGGCACGAGCCCACGCCGGGCGTGCTGCGTACCTGGATGTCGCCGCCCATCAAACGGCACAGGCGGCGGCTCACGGCCAAGCCCAGGCCGCTGCCACCAAACGCACGTGTCGTGCCTTCGTCAGCTTGCTGAAAGGGCTGAAACAGCGAGTCCATCTGCGATTCACTCAGGCCGATACCGCTGTCTTCGACCTCGATGCGCAAGCCCGGCACACCAGGTGTGCGCTCACCCACGCTGGCGCGCAATTGCACCAGGCCCTGGGTTGTGAATTTGGCCGCGTTGGAGACCAGCGCGGCCAGCACCTGCCGCAAACGCAAGGCATCCACATGGACCAGCGCCAGCCCCGGCTGTATCGTCACCAGCATGTGATTGCCGTTGGCCCTCAGCAGGGGCTGCGCTGCGGCCTCGACCGACGAAAACAACACCCGCAGGTCGCAGTCCTCGAGGTTGAGCTGCAGCTTGTTGGCGTCCAGCCGGGTCAGGTCGAGCACGGCGTTGATCATCGCCAGCAAATCCTTAGCCGCATGTTTGATGCGCCCCAGGTCGGCACGCGCGGCCGGCGGCGTGCTGTCGGCAAGTTCTTCTTCGAGCAGCTCGGCATAACCAATCACCACGTTGAGTGGTGTGCGCAGCTCATGGCTCATGTTCGCCAGAAAGACACTCTTGGCCTGGTTGGCCTGCTCGGCCTCTGCCCGCGCCTGCTCCAGGTGAACGGCCTGGGCCTCGATTTGCCGATTACGCTCTTGTAATGCGGCGCGCGCTCTGGCGGTGCGCAGCGATTCGGCATGGATCGCATGGCCGAAAAGTGACAGGTAGATCGCTGCGGCCACGGCCGACAACGCAATCGTCAGCGACGAAGTCTCCGGACGAAATTCAAAGCCCGTGATGGCGGAGCCCATGCCTATGCCCAGCACCATGGCCGCCAGGCCGCGCCAGGCGTGGCGCGGCCCGCCCGAGCCCAGGTTGGAAGCATGCATGGCCCCGCCCAGTGCCACAAGAATCCACGGGTTCAGCCCCGAAAGCCCGCCGTAGGCGCCAATCAGAAACGAGTCGACCAACAAGGCGCGCATCTCGCTAGCCCGGCTATCGGCGGCACGGCAACTCAGCCAGTAGGCCAGATGCGGCCAGACCAGCATCACCGCCCCGGCCCACCAGAGTGCCGGTGGGTGCTGCTCGGTAAAGACCGAAGCGAGCAACAGGCCGGCGGCCAAATGGGCGCCGATACGCACCGGGTAGTTCACGCGCACACCGCCGTACAGGCGCGGGCGTTCGGTACGCGTAGCTTCGGTAGGCCTGCCTGTGTTCCGCTCCGTGGGCTGCATCAACGAGGCATTGGCCATGTCAATCGTCCTCGCTCTTTTCGGCCAGCGGCATCTTGGCGAGCACGGAGGCGCGAAACCGGCTGCCCTCGCCAGCGGTGCTGATGACGGTGACATCCCCGCCGAGCAGGCGGCACAGGCGGCGACTGATGGCCAAGCCCAGGCCGGTGCCACCATAGTTGCGCGTGGTCTCGGCGTCGGCCTGCACAAAAGGCTGGAACAGCCGGGCCAGTTGCGACGGGGTCATGCCTATGCCGGTGTCGCAAACCTCGAACACCACAATGGTGCGGCCTTGCGCATCAAACTCACTGAAGATTTCGATAGCGACATTGCCATCGCGGGTGAACTTGGCGGCGTTCGACACCAGGTTGATCAAGACCTGCCGCAGCTTGGTCAAATCCGACTGCACCACATGCAAGCCCGGTGACTCCACCACCTGCAGACGGTTGTGATTGTTGGCCAGCAGCGGTTGTGTGATCGAGACCACCTGGTCCAGCAGTTCGGTCAGCTCAAAAGACTCGACATGCAACTCGATCTTGCCGGCTTCAATTTTCGAGATGTCCAGCACATCGTTGATCATTTGCAGCAACTGCCGCGCCGCCCTCTTGATGCGGCCCAGGTCGGCGAGTGAGTTGTCGCGTTCGCCGCCATCCCGCAACTCGTCCTCCAGCATCTCGGTGTAGCCAATCACGGCGTTCAGCGGTGTGCGCAACTCATGGCTCATGTTGGCCAGGAAAGCGCTCTTGGTGTGATTGGCGATCTCGGCCTGCTCGCGCGCGCGCTCGGCCACCACCCGGGCCTGCTCGAGATCCACCTTCTGCTGCTCTATGACCTGGTTGCGTGCCCGCAGCTCGCGTTTGGCGCCAATCACTTGCTGCGTCTGGAAGTGCGACGCCAGACCAAATGCGGCGGTGTAGGCAATCACGGCCGCAGCCGTCATCACATGCGCCAGCAGCGGCACCGGCAACACCGCAAACCCATTGTGGAGCCCGGCCACGCCAATGCCGCAGCCGAAGCATGCGGCGCCTATCAATCCCAGGCGCAGCCCGCCAATGCTCAGGTTGGCGGCGTTGACGGCGGTAAAGGCCACCACGCCAATCCACGGATCCAGCCCGGTCAACAGCGTGAAGGCCCCCATCAGAAAGCTGTCGACCAACAGATTCTGTTGCTCGGCGGCCTTGCTGTTGCGTGCCCGGCTGGCCTGCCAATACGCCAGATGCGGCCACAACAAGGCGGTGCAGCACATCAACACCAAAGCCCACATCGGCAACGCCCGCAGATGCAGCACCGAGAGGGCCACTGCACCATAGAAGGCATGTCCCAGCACCCGCAGACCGTAATCCAGGCGCACGGTGGGGTGGACGAGTGAAGGCGCACGCGACGCGGCGCGAGGCACTTCCTGGGCAACGGTGTTCATAACCGAACTCGGCAGGGATACATGGCGAACGGCATCAGTCACGCGCTGGGCGATCGGAAGGCTTTGGCAGCAAAGACAGGGCTCCAGCCCTATCCAAAAGCAACAAACATGACACGGCTTCCTCCAAATGGCTGAGCCTCCAGCGGGTGCTCGAGGCCGTTACAAATACGAACCGGCGGCATGATAATACGTATTACAGCACTATTTCACGGATTAAAGGTCGATAGCAGCCTGCCTGCCGACGACCAGCAAAACGACTAAAAAGGCCAGGAACCGCGGGTTTAGAGCGGCTCCACGCCGGCGGCCTTGGCCAGGGCTTGCAGCTTGGCGGTGTCCGCAGCGTAGAAGCGCGCAGCGTCGGCCAGCGACATCGGAGGCGGCACAGAGCCCCCGGCGGCCGCAATCGCCGCGCGCACATTCGCATCGGCTAGCGCCGCTGTGACAACTCCGTGCAACTGCAGGCTGGTGCTTTCGCGCATCGCGGCGGGCACCAGCAGGCCAACCCAGATGCTGGGATGGCCGAAGGCTGGCGCCGATCGGCTTTCATTGAAGGTCGCCGCCAAGGGGAATCGGGCGAGGCGTTCTGCAGAGGAGACCCCCAGCACCTTCATCCGGCCACCGCTCACCATGGATCCCAGCAGCGCGTCCACCGGCAGCATGGCGAAATCAATGCGCCCCGCCTGCAGATCCTGCAACATGGGCAAACCGCCTCGGTAAGGTACATGGATGGCGCGCACGCCGGTGGCGGACAGCAGCATCTGCGTCACAAGATGGAACAACGAGCCCTGCCCGGTACTGCCGTAGCTCAGCAGACTGTCGCCACTTTGGCGTGCCAATGCCACGAGTTCGTCGAGGTTGTTTGCTGGCAAATCGCTGCGTGCGTAAAGCGCCAACGGTGAGTTGTTGACCAAGCCCAAAAGCTGAAAGTCCATGGGCTGGTAATGCACTGCACGCAAGGTGAGCGGCGCCAGCACGGTCTCGGAAGGAGAGCCGACAAACAGCGTGGAGCCGTCGGGCGCGGACGCCAGCAGGCGATTGGCCGCCAGGGAACCACTGGCGCCGGCAATGTTCTGCACCACCACCGTTCGCCCAAGCCCGGAGCCCAGCGCCGGTGCCACGGCACGTGCAAAAACATCGGTCACACCACCAGCCGGCTGTGCCACCAACACGTTCAGATAGCCGGAACCAGCTTGCTGCGCGCGCAGCGCAGGAGCCCCCATCAGCACGGCTGCGCCCAGGCCCGAGAGCGTGAATCTGCGACGAGATTTCTGCATGGCGCAAGCGTCTTTTGTGGGGGGCTCGTTCGGCGCTGACGCGCCAGGACTAGAGCAAAGTCTGCACTATAGTAATACGAATTATTGACTGCAATCTGACATGAAAAACCCAAGGCCAGCCCCAGCGGCCGCAGCCGCTACGACCGGGCCTATGCGCCGTCCCACACAACGCGATATTGCCGAGGCCACGGGCCTATCGCAGACCTCGGTATCTCTGGTGCTCAACCGCGTGGCGCCGTCCACTGTGTCCGAGGAGGCGCGCGAACGCATTCTGCGGACCGCGCAGCAGCTCGGCTACGTGCCCAACCGCATGGCACGCAATCTGCAGTCGGCGCGTACACGCACGCTGGCCTGCATCGTGCCGGACATCACCAACCCAACCTATCCGGCACTGATACGCGGATTCCAGTCGGCCGCCGATGCCGCCGGTTACGACACCATGATCTTCGACACCGACGGTACACCCGAGCGCGAACAAAGGGCGCTCCAATGGCTGTCGCAAGGACATGTGGACGGTGTGATGGCGCTGTTTTTCCACACCCAGGAAGCCGCCCTGCTGGAAGCCTTGCGCGGACGCACGGCGGTGGTGCAGATCGAGAGCCAGGCCTATCGGCCGTCACGCGCCATCGACAAGATCTACATCGACAACGCGGCGGCCGCGCAGGCCATGACACAGACCTTGATCGACAAGGGCCATCAGCGCATCGCCATGCTGTTCAGCCCGCTAGGCCCGGGCGCCGAGCGCCAGCGCGGCTACCACGCGGCGATGCGGCAAGCCGGGCTGGTGCCGCATGTGATCACCGCCGAAGACTTCACCCAGGCGGCAGGCTTGCGCGCGATTGCCGCGGAACTGGCGCGCGACTTTCAAAGCAGCGCGGTGTTCGCGGCCAACGACCTGCTGGCCATCGGCGCCATGGCGGCGCTTCGCAGCGCCGGTTTTCGCATACCGGAAGACGTGGCCGTGGCCGGCTTCGATGACATCCCCGCCGCACAATTGCTGCAACCGGCGTTGACCACGGTGCGCCGCTCCGAACAAAGCATAGGCCAGTTTGCTGCAGAACTGCTGATCGCACGCCTGGACGGGCCGGATGCGGACCGCCCTGGCCGAGGATTTGAACTGCCGTTCCAACTGGTGCTGCGTGATTCAAGCTGACGCTCTGTCAGCGGCGGCGTTTTACAGCAGCTTCCACTTGAGCAGCAACGCCGCCACAGCCGGAATGCCAAACAGCATCAGGAAGATCGGCAGTTCTTCCGCCACGCCATAACCCGCCTTGGCCACACCGGTCCACATGTTGAAGCCGGTCAGCGCCAGCCACACCAGCACAAACAAGCCGGTGCACCAGGTGGCGGCGCTAGGATAGTTGTCGCTGAACAGCCGGGCCATGATGGCGCTCACGCCGATCAACAAAAACCCGGAAAGTAAAAACAGACCTGATCGCATAAATTCCTCCTCCTGCTGTTGAATGCTAACCCTGGCCAAGGGTTACGGCCGGTAATAAACGCAGGGCGAAAGTTACCTGCCATCGTTTCGCTCATGCGTTTGCTAGCCCTTGCACGGCTGCTTACACTGCCGCATGCACAAACCGTTACAACCTCGATGGCGCCATGCGGCGGGCGCAATTGCCGCCCTTCTGGCCAGTGGCGCGGTACAAGCCGGTCGGCCTCTCACCGTGGACGATGCCGATGTAGAAGACGCGGGTGCGGGCCACGTCGAAAGCTGGTACGCGCGCCAGCCCGGCAAACTCAATACCTGGACCGTCGCCCCCGCCATAGGCCTGGGCGCGGGCCTGGAGCTGGATGCTTCGGCCATGCGCGACACCACCTCCAGCCTGACCACCAGCGCACTGCACCTGAAGTGGCGCATCACACCGTCGCTGGAGGATGGCTGCAACCTTGGCGCGTCGGCCGGTGTGTCACACACCCAAAATGCGGGCAACATGCCGGACCTGACGGCTTTGTTCACCTGCAATGGCGACTTCGGCGCATTCCACCTCAACGCAGGAGCCAACCGCCCCAAGGACGGACCGACCCTGGGCACCTGGGGCATTGCGCTGGAACACAGCTTTGGTGCCTTTGTCGCCCATGTCGAAACCTTTGGCCAGCGCCACAGTGCACCCACCCAACAAATCGGCCTGCGTACGGAATTTGCCAAGAACTGGCAAGTGGACGGAACCGTGGGACGTATGCAGCACGACACGCTCTACAGCATAGGTTTCAAGTTCTCGTTCTGAGCGCATTGCCTGGGTGCTGCAGCCGTCGGGAGAATGGTGGGTCAAGAAACTTCGGGGTCTGCCGATAAACAGGCATGCAAGTTTCATTTCGCTCCACCGGCGGCGCCAACCAAGGTGCCAGCTCCGCCGCCGCCATCGCACGCCTGGAAAAGCAGATGCGTGAACTGACGGAGCAGCTCAAGGCCGTGGTCTGGGAAGACATGGACCCCAAGCTCAAGGAACAACGCATTCAAATGCTGCAGGGCATGATACAAATGGTCCAGCAGCAGATTATGGCCGTCCAAAGGGCTGAAGAATTGCGCCAGATGCAGGAGCAGCAAGCCAGGGCTGCCGAGCAACAAAAGGCCACTCGAGCCGAGTCCTCACGCCAATCCGGCCTGGGCTACAGGGTAGACGTTTACGCCTGAGCCCAGCATCAGAAGACTGATACACAACCCCGCGCTGCCATCGTCCATCGGCACACCCAAAACCGGGACTCAGCCCACACTGGCAGCATGCGGCCAGAAAAATTCCGCCGTCTGGACATGCTCTCCGGTGAGCAGCCAGCCTGGCAGCGCAGGCTGGTCCTCAGGCGTGGGTGCCCACCAAGTGAACGCTTCCGCCCATCAGAACCCCATGCATCGTCCTCACAGCGCTGGGCATCGAGCGGGCGACAAAACCTGGTGGATCAGCAACCACGACGACCTGGCCATAGAACACCAGCACGGACGCATGGCCGATGTGATCGACATGGTGAACCGCACACCCGGCCGCTCCGGCGCCTCACCCGACAGCGAATTGCTTGTGGTGCATCTGATGGGCACACACCCGCACTACAGCCTGCGTTTTCCCAAACGAGCCAAGCCTTTTACCGAAGGTGCTGACGCAGTGGAAACCGGCCTGGTCAACGACGGGCGTTCGACCTGGGTGCGCAAGTTCAGGCAGGAATACGACGCCATCGTGGCCCGCTTGTTGCAGCTGACCCAGGACGCAGTCCCCCATGTGCAAACCCAGGCCACGCAAAGCTACCGCGCCTGAACGTATTTGTCGGACCACGGCCAGGAGGTCGGACACGGCAGCAACCACACCGGCCACAGCCCCGCCACCCCTTCGGGCTATCACATCCCCAGCATCGTCTGGCAAAGCCAGACGGACAAACCACGCCCGGCCGGCCGGCATGTAGCACCGCCCATTTCGCGCCGACTGGACCGCCTGGGCCGTGGTCGACTTGCTGAACATCCATTGGCCAGGTGACGAATACACCCGCAGCGTGCTGGATGAGGGCTACGGCTGGCAAGACCCGGTCTTGCCAGCGAAGGTGGACTCGTTCAGCGAGTAGCCGGACTGCCGATTCGTTCCCGGATTCGACAGGCCTGCCAAGGCATGGGTCAGCGTGTCAATAGGTCAAACCAAAGCCAAACGGATACAGCGTGTCTTTTGCCGGATAACCCGGCACATCCGGCTGGTTGTCGGCGATAGCCTGGAGATTGTTCGCCAAGGCAAAAGGCAACTTACCTTGCGGCTTGAACTTGCCACTCAGCACATCCAGCAGCGCGGTATTGCTCACGCCGAAGCCAGCAACAATCGCTCCTGCACCCTTCAAGCCACTTGCGTCGTCCAACACATAAGGCTGGCGGAAGTAGATGCTCAAAACCGTCTTCTTCGCGCCGACCTCGTTCATCACCGCCTGAATGTCCGAGAGCTTGGGAGATATCTGCCAAGACTGCGAAGCGGCCATCGCCGTGAAGGACAGGTTGCCAGCTTCCCAGGGGAATGAGCCGCCGAAGGTGATGCCATTGTCCAAGCCGGTGGGATCGTCTGCACCCCAGGTTTTGCCGGTGATCGGGCTAATCAGGCTTGGATTGGCACCGGTTGCAGGGTCGTTGCTCTTGTAGAGGGCACTGGCAGTTCGCGGATTCGACACCTCCACCCGGATGATGGCGTAGTCAGCCCCGGCCGCACTTGGGCGCACGCCACTCACCAAGGCTTCACCGTCGGTCACGGAGTAGCCGTACTTCTCTACATCGGCCTTGGCTATCCCCATGGTGTAGACCTTGGCAGCGGCTTTCAACGGCAGAGTTTGGTCTTGGTTCTGCAGCAGTGCAATCGATTTTCTCTGGATGTCCATGCCCTTTGCCCGGTTGGCATCATTGCCAATTGCGGCTGTGGCCAACTTTGCGTCAACGTATGGGTTTTCAAAAAGTCCAAGCTGAAACTGCTCTTTCAGAAGTCGTTTCGCTGCCTCGTTCACACGGTCAGCGCTCAGCAGATTGGCATTCACCAGGTCCACAATGGTTTGAACCTTGTTGAAGCCCGATAACGTCTCGGTGCCACCGTTGATCGCAGCTGCCACACGCTCCGGAACGGTCTTGTTTTCCAGACCCCAAGCGCGGTCGTTGATGATGCCGGTGTCAGAGTTCACATAACCTTTGAAACCCAGCTTGCCACGCAGCAGATCGGTCACGATTTGCTTTGAGAACGCCATGCCGACCTGGTCGTACGTCACACCTTCATAGGTCACGTTAATCGGCACGCCGTAATAGGGCATGATGGCCGAAACACCCGCGTCGATCGCGGCCATGAACGGCTTCAGGTGATAGCCAAAATTGCCGCCCGGATACACCTGCGTTTTGCCGAAAGTGAAGTGTGGGTCGAGACCTAACTCTTGCGGCCCTCCGCCTGGAAAGTGCTTCATCGTCAACGCCACCGCCGAGGTGGGCGACACAGAACTGCCGCCCACCATAGGCCCCTGCAGAGTCTCCACCAGCGTTTTGATGATGTTCGAGTTGAGGTCTGCGTTTTCGGTGAAGGTTTCGTGCACGCGGTACCAGCGCGGCTCGGTGGACATGTCCGCCATGTAGCCGTACATGCCGCGCAGCCCAATCGATTTCCATTCGTCGCCCATGGTCTGCGCGAACGTCCTGACGACGCCCATGTCACCAGCGGTAGGCGCTTTGCCAGTCTTCAGAAACTCTTCACCCAGGGCAGCAGAGGCGATGCCGGCTTCTTTTGGAAACTCTGTAAAAGCACCAGCGGCTTCGTTGATGCCCACACGTGCATCTTTTTCGTAGTGGTTGCGCGCGTTGGATTTGAACAGGGAAGGAATGCCCAGGCGGCTCGCCTCGGACATTTCTTGCACCGTGTTCGTGAAGTTGGCCGCCTGCAATGGCGTTACCTGCCCCGTCGTCGGTGTAGCAGTGACAACGCTGCGGAAGATAAAACGCCGCATCTTGTTGTCGTTGATGAAGCCGGCTGCCGTCGCCGGTGCTGCGCCATCGGTGCCTGCGTTCATGGTGTCGATGAGCATCAACCCCGCTTTTTCTTCAAGCGTCATTTGCGCAACCAGATCGTCGATGCGCTTGTCAACACTGAGTCGCCAATCTTCGTAAGGGTCCAGCTTGCCGTTGGCGTTCAAGTCTTTGAACTGTTTGGAGTCAACCGTGATGATGGCCTTCGCACGTGCGCCGAGCACAGGCTGCGCAACGTTTAAGTCACCGCTCCCACCGCAAGCGACTATCCCTAGGGACAAGGTGACGCCAATCGCGGTCGCGATTGCCGTTTTTTTGTGGTTGCTCATTGGCTTCATGTCTCTACTCCTGTTTTGATGGACTGATCACTGATAACACTGGGAAACGCGGTCACCACATTGAAAGGTAACGTTATCTTTTTATTGTTATCGTTATCAAACTTCACGTCAACACAGCGTCGTCAGAAGTTTCCCTAGGTCATCAGATCGTTTTGAATCAAAACGAATTGATACGAAAACAAAGTATCACAGTGGAGTTCATAACGACTGCAAACGCGCGTTCAGCGCCACAGTCATGCATCAAGAAACAATTTGTTATCGATAAATATTTCAATCAGCCCAATGGCTGCGGCCACGGCCTAGCGGACACAAGCCCGTGTCGTCTGCATCAAGAAATGAGGGAATTAAAAGCGCTGCAGTTGCAGCCCTTGCGCATCCAGCGTGCATGCCCGCCCCTGCGCCTTGGCGGCGTAAAGCATGGCATCGGCGCGGCGCAGCATGGCGGCCAGGGTGTCGTTTGCCGATGTGCGCATGGCAATACCCGCGCTGTAGCTCAAGCCGCAGCCCAGCTCGCGCGGGGCGGCATCGGTGAGGTACATGCGCATACGGCGGTCGAAGGCGCTGGCGGCCGCCGCATCGGCGTGGTTCATCAGCACACAAAACTCCTCGCCGCCGTAACGCCCGACCAGGTCGCCCGAACGCACGGCGGCCTGCAAGGCCTTGGCGACAAACTGCAGCGCGCGGTCGCCCGCCTCGTGGCCGCGGCTGTCGTTGATCTGCTTGAAGTAATCAAGGTCTATCATCAACACCGCCAAAGGATGGTTGTAGCGCGTGCTGACCTCCATCTCTGTGTTGGCCTGCAACAGCCAGGCGCGCCGGTTGAGCACACCGGTCAGCCCATCAAGCGTGGCCAGCCGCTCCAATGCGCGGGCCGCTTCATCTCTATGGGCCAGCAAAATGCCCGCGAGCGACAACACGGCCGTGGCATTGGCCACCATCGCAAACACAAAGTTCACCGGATGCGGCCACAGGAATGCCGGGAAGTCGGCGGTAAAAAACCCACCGAGCACACCTCGCCACGCGGTCACGACCATTTGCGCCAGCAAAGCCACCACCAGCAACCAACGCCACCGGCCCACCGGCACCGCAGGTTTGCGTATCAGCGGCGCCGCCACCAGCGCCATTTGCAGCGCCAAAAGCCCATTGGCCCACCCCACACGAAACGCGTAGCTCGAAAAACCCAGGCCATAACCCACGGGCATCACCAGCGCAATCAACATCGGCATACGGGCATGGGCGGCGCGCCCGCACCATAGATCAAAAGCGGTGGCGTTCAAGGCCAGGCCACCGGTGATGCCAAACATCGACAGCGTAGACAGCAGCCTATCGGCCATGGAGTCGGCCTGCACCACCCCGGACAGCAGCAACAGCACCCACCCCAAGGCCTGCAAGGCAACACCCGCCTGGGCGCGGCGCGCAGCCGCATTCACCTGCCCCATGACGGCGGGCAATGCTACGGCCATGGTCAGCATGCTGACGGTCAACGCCAGCAGCAGGGATTGGATATCGTTGGGCATAAAGAAGAATTCGGCCGCAACTGGCGGCCGCGTATTGTCCGGCTAAGTGGCTAGGCCGTGTTGATCAAGCGCAGCAACTCGGCCAAAACTAGGGAGCGCGGCGCACGGCGGACTTGTCCCAGGCTTAGGCGGCCTGTGCGCTGGGCTTTTTGGCCGCCTTGGTTTCTTTGGCCAGGCCCAACATTTCCGAGATCCAGTTCACCAGCAGCGAGGTGTAGGCATCGTTCCACTCGGGCGTGGAAAGCGCATGGTCGGCTTGTTTGATGACACGGTAGGTCATGGAATTGCTTTGCACCAAGGCGGCGCGGTAGTTCTCAATCACCGGATGCGGCACGATGTGGTCCAGCTCTGATTCGACGATCAGCGCATCACCACGGAACTTGGTGCAGGCCGCCAGCGCTTTGTTGCTTTCGGGCACGTGCACCAGGGATCGGTAGTTGGCAATCTCCATGCGGTTCAGGTGTTGCTTGGAGCTGAGCCAGTCTTCGTCTTTGTAGAGGGCCGGCGCACGCAAAGCCATCCAGCGCACGGGCCTGATGGCGCTGAGCAGGGCCGCCAAATAGCCGCCGTAACTACTGCCGACCACCACAATCGATTGTGCGTCCACCGCCGGGTGGCCGACCAACAAGTCGTAGGCCGCCAGCATGTCGTTCAGATTGTCCTCACGCGTCACGGTGTCGCGGTAAGCGCGGTCTTTGGCATGCCCGCGCAAATCAAACGTGAGGCAGATGCAACCCATGGCGGCAATGGCGTGGGCACGCTCCAGGTACTGCTCCTGGCTGCCGTCCCAGCCGTGCACCAGCATCACGCCAGGCACCACGGTGTCCGGCGCCACCAGGGTGCCCGCAATGGTCCGGTCCCCAACCGCGATCTGGATACTTCTATGCCTTGTTGCCATCGATTTCTACCTCGGCGTACTTGATCAACAAGCCCACTTCCGGATCTTCGCCCTGAAAGTAGACCGTCGCCGCACCGCTGGGTGCGTTGTGGGGACCATATCGTTCGGTACAACTGACACGCACCGTCTGGAGTTCCGGGTCCGCGTGCAAAGCCTCCAATGCCGCGATCTCAGCCGGGGTTGCACCACCAATGCGCCACGATTGCTCCAGCACACCAGAACACCAGCGCCCTGCCGCGTTCAGGCCTTGGGCCACGTCGTAATTGGTGCGCGAAGCAAAAAACCCCGGAAAACAAGCCCTCACCGCCGTGTCGTACAGCAGCGCCTGGTCAACCGCCATGCGCAGGGGCCCGGCCGGCGTACGGTCCAGCAAAGCCTCAAAGCCACCTCGCACCACGGTGAGGTCGGAGCCCCCGTAGGCCATGGAGCCGGTGTTGTTCGGTGTGAGTTTCTGCGTGCCATGGTAGCTGGCCACAATACCCGCCACACGCACCTGGCCAATGCTCAGGGTTTCGACATTCGACAAGTCATGCTCCAACACCACGCCATGTTCGGCCAGGACGGCATCGTTGATCTCGGCGAGTGCACTTTTGGCGGCGCCCATATCGGCGGCCACACTCTGCCCGCGGCCGCCGGTTTCCCAGACGGCCTTGATCCTGACGGGCCCCAAACGCAACATCTGCTCGGCCGCCTGCAGCGCATCCTGGCGTGAAAACGCGGTTAATCCGGGCAGCACGGCATCGGCCACCATGCTGGGGAAGTCGTGGCTCCAGCCCTTGGGCGCCGCCGCCTGCCGCGACACCAGAGGATGGGTGATGGCCTTGGTGGCAACAAAGGCTTGAGGCACCACACCCCCCAGAAAATCATCTTCGCCCAACACGCCCAGTTGTTCCGCCGAGCGCACACCCACCAGGGTTTCGCTGGGCACAAGATAAGGCCGCACGGCCCACATCTCGACTGGGATTTCTGCAGAAAACTGCCCGCCTTTGAGCCGCGCAATACGCTTGGCGATTTCGTGGCGCGTGGCGTTTTCGTGCAGGCTGGCGTGGCCCTCAAGTCCCTGCGTGAAAGGCATCACCAGCTCTTGGTGGGCCTCCGCCTGCGGCAGGACGGGATCCAGGGGACGGTGTACAGCATCTGCGAGCATGGGATACCCCTTTTCAAAAGCCATCAAAAGACCGGGCCGGTGGTGTCGCCAGTATCCGCATGCCTGCACGCCGTCGCAGGTACGAGCGGCGCATTGCTTTGTAGGACAGATGAGCATGCAGCGGCACCACACCGTCCGGCTTCGCACCTGTATAGAGCAAAAACATATATCGATACGCGCAAGCCTTCGTTGCCCAAGCCGGTGCATAGGCGGCCCAATCGGCACACCGTTGTCTTCTTTTTTGCGCGCAGCCCCATGCAACTTGCAAAGGCTGCCTGTGCGCTGGCGCAACGGTAGTTCCACGTTCACCACCGGCCGGCGGCCCCCCGCTGACCTCACTGTTCCCTCACATCCATGTTGACTTTCTCTTCTTTCAAGGCCCGTGTATTGGGCCTGGCCCTGCTTGTCACCGCAGCCACATCGGCCACAACGGCCATGGCGCAAAACATCACCCTGCGCGTCGGCGACCAACGCGGCAATGCACGCGCAGTGATGGAAGCCGCCGGCGTGCTGCAAAACCTGCCCTATACCGTGGAGTGGAGCGAATTTCCGAATGCCGCCCCGCTGCTGGAAGCGCTGCGCGCCGATGCGATCGACGCCGGTTCGGTGGGCGACGCCCCTTTGACCTTTGCTGCTGCAGCCGGCCTGCAAGCCAAGGCAATTTTTGCCACCTCTTATGAAGGCAATGCCATCATCGTGACCAAGGCCTCGCCGTACAAAACCATTGCCGACCTGAAGGGCAAACGCATTGCCGTGGTCAAAGGCTCGTCCGGCCACAACCTGCTGCTGCAAGTGCTGGCCAAGGCCGGGCTGGCGCCAGACGCCGTGACGCCAGCGTTTCTGGCGCCATCTGAAGCCACACTCGCGCTGACGCAGGGCTCGGTCGACGCGGTGGTGACCTGGGAACCCTATGTGTCGTTTGCCACGCTGAAGTCGGGCGCACGCATTTTGGTGGACGGCAAAAGCTACCCCGCCGTGTCTTACTTCGTGGCTTCGGACAAGGCCATCAAATCAAAGAAAGACGCGCTGAAAGACTTTGTTGCGCGCAACGCCCGGGCGCGTAGCTGGGGCCAGACCAATGCCGAGCCCTACTCCAAGCTGATCGCCAAACTGGTGGGCATTCCCGAAGACGTGGCCCTGGCCAAGCAAGGCCGCGAAGGCCATGCACCACTGAAAATCGACGAACACATCTTGCATCTGCAACAGGCCACCATAGACCTCTACGCCACCTCGGGCCTGATCCCCAAGCGGCTGGAAGCCAGCCAGTTGATCGACGCCTCGTTCAACCCATGAGCAACACCCGCAGCCGCAGTACACCCCGTCAGATGCACCTGGCGCTTTACCTGAGCGAGGTCGGCAGCCAGCTTGGCGCCTGGCGCCATCCGCTGGCGGGCAACACCGCGCCACTGGACTGGCGCTTCTACAAAGACATGGCGCAAAAGGCCGAGCGGGCCTGTCTCGACATGATTTTTCTGGCCGACAAGCTGTCGGTGGACGACGTCTACGGTGGCGACTTTGCGGCCAGCGTCAGCTCGCGCGCGCTGCCGCAGCATGCCGAGCCCTTGAGCGTGATGGCCTCGCTGGTAGGCGCCACCTCGCAGATCGGCCTGGCCGCCACGGTGTCGGCCACCTACAGCCAGCCCTACACCACGGCGCGCATGCTGGCCACCATAGACCACCTGAGCGGCGGCCGCGTGGGCTGGAACGTGGTCACCTCGGTCAGCGACGGCGAGGCGCGCAACTACGGCCAGGCCGAACACCTGGGCCACGACCCGCGCTACGA
This sequence comes from Variovorax sp. HJSM1_2, assembly GCF_049316285.1. NCBI lineage: Bacteria > Pseudomonadati > Pseudomonadota > Betaproteobacteria > Burkholderiales > Comamonadaceae > Variovorax > Variovorax sp. HJSM1_2. The sequence goes on from NZ_JBMOXA010000004.1 coordinate 202,211, forward strand.
CAAGGCCCAGGAATTTGTTGCCCTGGTGAAGAAGCTGTGGGACAGCTGGGAAGACAACTGGTTGATACGCGACCAGGCCAGCGGCATTTACGGCGACGCCAGCAAAGTGCACCGGGTGGACCACAACGGCGCCTGGTTCAAGGTGCGCGGCCCGCTGAACGTGCCGCGCCCGCCCCAGGGTCACCCGGTGCAGATCCAGGCCGGCGTGTCGAGCAACTTTGAGCGCACGGCCTTGGAGCAGGCCGAGGTCATTTTTGCGGTGCAACCCACGCTGGAGAAAGCGCGCGATTTCTATGCACGCTTCAAGCAGCAACTGGAAACCGTGGGCCGCAGTGCCAACAGCCTGAAGGTACTGCCCGGCATCGTGCCGATTGTTGGCCACACGCGGCAGGACGCGCTGGACCTGCAGCGCGAGCTGAATGAAAAGCTTCTGCCCCAGGCCGCGCTGAGCTTCATGTCAGCCAGCATGAACCACGACCTGGCGCAGTACGAGCTGCATGCGCCGGTACCCGACATTGCCGCTCGCATCACCGGCAGCAAGGGGCGTTTTCAGGCGGTGCTGAAAAAGGCGCAGGACGAAAAGCTGACCCTGGCCCAACTCGGTGTCTGGTACGCCCAGAGCCTGTCATTCTTCGCGCCCCTAGGCACGGCCGAAGAGGTGGCCGAGCAGCTCATCACCTGGTTTGAGGCCCGCGCCTGCGACGGCTTTGTGGTGCTGCCGGCCATCATGCCGCTGGGCGCCAACGACTTCCTGGAAAAGGTGGTGCCGCTGTTGCAGCAGCGTGGCGCGTTTCGCAAGGCCTACCCCGGCACGACCCTACGCGACACCTTGGGCCTGCAGATACCACCGAACCAGTTTGCGGCAGCTGCACCCGAAGAAGCGCCTCTTGCTATCTAAAAAGTAGCATCTTGCGCTGATTAAGCCTACAATAGAGGCCTGTTACGCTGCAAACTGCTGGCGTCACGGGCCGATTTGTTTGCGCTGCCCTGCAGCAGCTTGACTTTATGCAGACGGTCGTTCGGCATGCAACGCTTTACACAACCGCTTCATGAACTTGCGAAAAATTGTGCTCGTCGCATCCCTGGTCTGGTGCGGCTTAATTAGTGCCCAGGCGCAAAGTCCGGCAGCAGCGACCTCACCCGCGACCACGCCTATCTGGTTCACCATCATGGGCGACCCGGACGAACCCAGCGTGAACACCATACAGGTCGATCCCGTGGACATCGAAGGCAAGCCACGCACAAAACGCGTGCGCGTCAGCCGTTCGACCCAGCGCACCAGCTGGGACGGCGTGCCCTACCGCTCGTACACCTCGGCTGTGGTGTTCGATTGCGAGAAACACAAGGCGCGTTACCTGCAGCTGACCTACTACGACCAGCCCAACTGGCAGGGTGAGCCGAGCAAAACCGTCGACTACAGCACCGGCACGCCACGCTGGATGGAGTTCCGTGACGTCACGCCCAACCCCACCCAACGCATACTCACCGCCGCCTGCACGGCCGCCGCCAAGCGCTAAGCGCGCCCAACAAAACCGTCACCCAGTCGTCACGGTCTTAGCCGACGATGGGCGAACCGGCAGCCTCCCGCGCGACCCATTCCTTCCAGGACAGGGGACCATAAATCCTCAGGTACATATGCAGGGCAATGGCATGTTTTCTTCTTCGCGCACTCATTTTCTCTCTCTCGGTGGATGTAGTGAAGACACTCAGAAAGCTTAGCAGACGGCCATCGTCGCGCAGCCTGCTGGGCTGCGTCAAGCTTGCTGCGGCCCGATGTCAGGCCAGCGTTTTCAGTTTTTTTTGAACTTCGACAGCTTGAAATCCCCAAATTCACATCCATTATTAGCACTCGTGCGATAGGAGTGCTAACATCGCCACCGCACCAAATTTGCCAGCCCAGCAGCCTGCTGGGCTGATAGATGTTTAACCCTTTGTTTGTAATCTAGGAGATGCAATGAACCTTCGTCCTTTGGCCGATCGCGTGATCGTCAAGCGTGTTGACAGCGAAACCAAGACCGCCTCTGGCATCGTGATCCCTGACGCAGCTGCTGAAAAGCCTGATCAAGGTGAAGTTCTGGCCGTTGGCCCAGGCAAGCGTAACGACAAGGGCGAACTGGCCGCACTGACCGTCAAGGTTGGCGACCGCGTCCTGTTCGGCAAGTACAGCGGCCAAACCGTCAAGGTTGGCGGCGACGAGTTGCTCGTCATGAAGGAAGACGACCTGTTCGCAGTTGTCGAGAAGTAATTCGCCACCAGCGATTTACTTCCGTCGAAGGCTGACTTCGCTCATGCGAAGTCAAGGGGCAAAGCCCCGGCCGTAGACAAAAGCCCTCATCCCCCATTTTTTAGATTTCTGGAGAATTCAACATGGCAGCAAAAGACGTAGTCTTCGGCGGTGAAGCCCGCGCACGCATGATCGAAGGCGTGAACATTCTGGCCAACGCCGTTAAAGTGACCCTGGGCCCCAAGGGTCGCAACGTGGTTCTGGAACGTTCGTTCGGCGCCCCTACGGTGACCAAGGACGGTGTGTCCGTCGCCAAGGAAATCGAACTCAAGGACAAGCTGCAGAACATGGGCGCCCAGCTCGTGAAGGAAGTGGCCTCCAAGACCAGCGACAACGCTGGTGACGGCACCACGACCGCAACCGTGCTGGCCCAAGCCATCGTGCGCGAAGGCTTCAAGTACGTTGCCGCTGGCATCAACCCAATGGATCTGAAGCGCGGTATCGACAAGGCTGTGACGGCCCTGGTTGAAGAGCTGAAGAAGGCTTCCAAGCCCACCACCACCTCCAAGGAAATCGCTCAAGTTGGCTCGATCTCGGCCAACAGCGACGAAACCATCGGCAAGCTGATCGCTGACGCCATGGACAAGGTTGGCAAGGAAGGCGTGATTACCGTTGAAGACGGCAAGTCGCTGGAATCCGAACTCGACGTCGTCGAAGGCATGCAATTCGACCGCGGCTACCTGTCGCCCTACTTCATCAACAACCCAGAAAAGCAATCCGCCATTCTGGACAACCCCTTCGTGCTGCTGTTCGACAAGAAGATCAGCAACATCCGTGACCTGTTGCCTACCCTGGAACAAGTCGCCAAGGCTGGCCGCCCTCTGCTGATCATTGCTGAAGAAGTCGAAGGCGAAGCCCTGGCTACCTTGGTCGTGAACACGATCCGTGGCATCTTGAAGGTTGTGGCTGTCAAGGCTCCTGGCTTCGGCGATCGCCGCAAGGCCATGCTGGAAGACATCGCCATCCTGACGGGCGGCAAGGTCATCGCAGAAGAAATCGGTCTGACCCTGGAAAAAGTGACGCTGGCCGACCTCGGCCAAGCCAAGCGCATCGAAGTGGGCAAGGAAAACACCATCATCATCGACGGCTCCGGCGCCGCTGCTGACATCGAAGCCCGCGTCAAGCAAGTGCGCGTGCAAATCGAAGAAGCGACCAGCGACTACGACCGCGAAAAGCTGCAAGAACGCGTGGCCAAGCTGGCCGGCGGTGTTGCCGTGATCAAGGTTGGCGCTGCCACCGAAGTCGAAATGAAGGAAAAGAAGGCCCGCGTTGAAGATGCACTGCACGCTACCCGCGCTGCCGTGGAAGAAGGCGTTGTGGCTGGCGGCGGCGTGGCACTGTTGCGCGCCAAGCAAGCTGTTGGCGACCGCGTCAAGGGCGACAACGCTGATCAAGAAGCCGGCGTCAAGCTGGTGTTGAAGGCTATCGAAGCGCCTCTGCGCGAGATCGTCAACAACGCCGGTGGCGAAGCTTCTGTGGTGGTGAACGCTGTGTTGGCCGGCAAGGGCAACTTCGGCTTCAACGCTTCGAACGACACCTACGGCGACATGCTGGAACTGGGCATTCTGGACCCAACCAAGGTCACCCGCACGGCTCTGCAAAACGCAGCTTCCGTCGCTTCCTTGCTGTTGACGACCGAAGCCATGGTTGCCGAAGCCCCAAAGGATGACGCACCAGCTGGCGGCGGCATGCCTGACATGGGCGGCATGGGTGGCATGGGCGGCATGGGCATGTAATTGGCTCACCCCCAGGTTGCTCACTGCGTGTAGCGCCCACCCCCTTGCAGGGGGCGACACCTGCGGCCCGGCAGAGCCGGTTCCGCGGTGTCCCGCTCTAGGGGATGGCGTTAGACGCTGTTGTCGATCTATGAAAAAAGCCCCGGTGCGCAAGCGCCGGGGCTTTTTTCATGGTCTATCGGCTGGGCCTTTGGCCACTACGCTCGGCTGGTGGCGTTGATAGCAGAAATCGCCGTGCGCTCGACGATGCGCAGCACTTCCTTGCAGGCGGGCGTGGGTGGCCGTGCGGCCGTTACCCGCAGCACGATGTTGCGGTTCAACTCTGGCGAGACCACACGCGCGGCCTGCAGGCGCCCCGCCGCCAGGTCCTCGCGCACCGCACCGCTGGCCATGATGGCGTAGACCCCGGAGCTGGCCACCAGGTGCTTCTGCAGCGGCAGCGAGTCACACTCGGCCACCACATTCAGCCTGATGCCCTTGCGCGCGGCCCAGTGTTCCAGCAGGTTGTGGAAGGTATAGGGCCTGCCCGGTACCACCAGGGGCAAACCGTCCAGACTGGCAAACGGCACGGTCTCGGCGCGTGTCAGCACGTCGCCCATCGGGCCCACCAGCATGTGCGCAATGGAGCCAATGGGAATCTCCTGGTTGTGCTGCTCGCGGCTGTTGGTCGACAACAGCGCCAGGTCAAGCGCCCCGCTGTGCACGCTGTCGGCCAGCCAGCCGCTCAAGCCGGCCGCGATACGCAAGGTGATGTTGGGAAAACGCAGGCGCACCTCACGAAACACCTTGCTGAGCAGATCCGGGTCGAAGGACGCCAACAGCCCCAGGCGCACCACGCCCGCGGGTGTGCGCAAGTCGCCGCGCGCATCGGCCACCATTTCGTCGGCCTGTGCCAGCCAGGCCACGACACGCGGGTACAAGCGCTGCCCGGCCTCGTTCAACCGCAAGCCGCGGGCACCGCGTTCAAACAGCCGGCCGCCACAGCTACGTTCTATGGCCGCCAGCTGCCGGCTCAGCGCGGGTTGGGCCACGTCTCGCGCGGCGGCGGCCAGGGTCAGGCTGCCGTGGTCGGCGATCTGCACAAACAGGCGCCAATGGTCCAGGCTGGGCTCTTTCATGACATAACACTCAAGGCATAACAAATATGCCAAGCATAACCATTCCAAGCCAGAGGCACGCTGCCTAGACTGTGCAGCCTGGACAAGAGCCGCGCAGCCGTTCGCCGCTCGACCGCTGGAGACAAATACTTTGAATACCCCCACCCGCGATAAGCGCCCCCACGTCCTGTTCCTCATGGTGGACCAGTGGGCCGGCCCTATGTTTGGCCACGCCGGCCATCCCGTCATCCAGACCCCCACCATAGACCAGCTGGCCCGCCTGGGCACCCGCTTCCCGCGCGCCTACAGCGAGTCGCCGATCTGCATTCCGGCGCGGCGCAGTGTCATGACCGGTTTGTCACCGCGCGGCCATGGCGACCGCTCGTTCCTGCCCGCCGAGCCCATGCCCCAGAAGCCGCTGCTCGCACAGTGTTTCCGCGGCGCCGGCTACCAGGCCCAGGCCATAGGCAAGCTGCACGTGTTTCCGCAGCGCGACCGCATCGGTTTTGACGACGCCCTGCTGGCCGAAGAAGGCCGCCCCGGCCTGGGCGCGGTCGACGACCACGAACTTTTCATGGCCGACCGTGGCCTGGCCGGCCAGGCCTTCATGCACGGCATGGCCAACAACGACTACCAGCACCGTCCCTGGCATCTGGACGAATCGCTGCACGTCACCAACTGGATCACGCGTGAAGCCGCGCGCAGCATCAAGCGGCGCGACCCGACGCGGCCCGGTTTCTGGCATGTGTCGTACAACCATCCACATCCACCGCTGGTGCCGCTCACGCCCTATCTGGACATGTACCGTGACGCCGCCATCGATCTCCCGGTGCATGGCGATTGGTCGCACGACCTGGCGAGCTTGCCCAGTGCGCTGCACGTCATCCACAACTACTGGCCGGCCCCACACACCGATGCCTCGCACCGCGCGCTGCGCCGCGCCTACTATGCGCTGTGCACCCACATAGACCACCAGATCCGCATCCTGATCGGCACGCTACGCGAAGAAGGCCTGCTCGACGACACCATCATCCTGCTGACCTGCGACCATGGCGACATGCTGGGCAACCACGGGCTGTGGGCCAAGCGGCTGTTCTACGAAGCATCGGCCCAGGTGCCTATGATTGTGGTCGGCACCAGCGCTTGCAAACGCCTGCCCCAAGGCGGTGTGGACCACCGCCTGGTCGGCCTGCAGGACGTGATGCCCACGCTGCTGGACCTGGCGGGCATCGCTATACCGGACTCGGTCGAAGGCCTGTCCATGGTCGGCGAGAAGCAGCGCCAAACCCTTTATGGCGAATGCGGCGAGAAACACAACGCCAGCCGCATGCTGCACGATGGCCGCCACAAACTCATCTGGTACCCGGCGCGCAACGTGGTGCAGTTGTTCGATCTACACCAAGACCCGCAAGAGCTGCACGACCTGGCCCACAACAACAACGCCGCCCCCGTGCGCCGCCGACTCGAAGAAGCCCTGATCGCCGAGCTATATGGCAGCGACCTCGAATGGGTGCGCCATGGGCGACTGGTGGGTTACGAGCCCGGCCCTTTGAACTTCAAACCCGACCGCGCGCTCGCGGGCCAGCGCGGCGTGCAGTACCCGCAGCCACCGGTGGACCACCCGGATCGCACCGCCATACGCCCAGCCTGAGCAAGACCTGAAAAAACAACGCCATTGGAGACCTACATGCCCTCACGCACCTTTGCCAACGCTGCTCTCACACGCCGCCGATTGATAGGCAACACCTTGGCCGCGGGCATCGCCGCGCCCTGGCTGCTGTCGCCAGCACAGGCGCAAAGCGCCTACCCCAGCAAGCCGCTGAAACTCATCGTGCCCTACCCTCCAGGCGGCAACACCGATGTGGTGGCGCGCGTATTCTCCACCCCTCTGGCCGAAGCCCTGGGCCAAGCCGTGGTGGTGGACAACCGGGGCGGCGCTGCAGGTGCGATTGGCGCCACAGCAGGTGCACGCAGCGCGGCCGACGGCTACAACCTGGTGGTCGGCGACCTGGGCACGCTGTGCATCAACCGCGTCGCCCGTGCCGACCTGCCTTACGACCCGGCAAAAGATTTTGTGCCGGTGTCTATGATTGCCTCGGTGTCGGTGGTCATCACCGCACGCAACGATCTGCCCGTGAGCAACTTCAAGGATTTCCTCGCGCTGGCCAAGGCCAACCCCGGCAAATACAAATGCGGCACCTCGGGCCCGGGCTCTATAGGCCATCTGGTGCTGGAGATGATCAAGAGCATGGCCGGCATCGACCTGGTCCACGTGCCCTACCGCGGTGGCGCCCCCGCCGTGACCGACCTGCTCGGCGGCCACATCGATGTGATGATTGACGGAGCCGCTTTCGCCCAGGCCAAGGCCGGCAAGATACGCCCGTTGGCCACCACCGGCGACCGTGTGGCCGCCATGCCAGACGTGCCGACCTTGGCCGAGTCCGGCATCCCCGGCTTTCACTTCACCAATTTCTGGGGCTATCTCATGCCCACGGGCGCCCCGCCTGCTGCAGTGCAGCGCATCAGCAAGGAGTTGCAGCGCATCGCCACCACGCCCAGCGTACGCCAGCAACTGGAGGCCGCAGGCCTGGCCGCCGTGGGCAGCACGCCGCAGGTATTTGCCGAGGCCATTCGCAGCTCTGACGAAAAGATCGCGCAGATCGTCAAAACAGCCAACATCCAGTTCACGGGCTAACCGGCGCCGTCAGCAGGCAGCGCCGCTTTGCCGCACAATCGGCGCCCATGCCCACACTCAGCCGCCAACAGCTTGTTATCCTGATCCTGCTCACCCTGGTCTGGGGCATCAACTGGCCCATCATGAAGGCTGGTGTGACCGACTATCCGCCGCTCACCTTCCGGGCGCTGTCCATGCTGTTAGGCGTGCCCGTGCTGGGGATGGCGCTGGTGCTGATGAAGGTCCCGTTCCGCGTGCCGCGTGCACATTGGCGCGAACTGCTGTGGCTGACGCTGACGAATATGCTGGTCTGGCACACCTTGATCATCATCGCGGTGAAGTCGCTCTCCAGCGGGCGCGCGGCCATTCTCGGCTACACCATGCCCATCTTCTCGGCGGTGCTGGGCGCGATCTGGTTCGGCAACCGCATGTTGCCGCGTGGTTGGGCCGGTGTGAGCGCTGCGGCCTTGGGTGTGCTGCTGTTGCTGTGGCATGAGTTCACCAACCTCACGGGCCGTCCGCTGGGTGTGCTGCTTGCGCTGTGCGCGGCCGCCACCTGGGCGCTGGGCACACAAAGCCTGCGCGCCAGCCGCATCCCGGTGGCCACGTTGACCATCTCTTTCTGGATGACGCTGCTCACCAGCCTGGCCCTGACCCTGCTGGCCAGCGTGTTTGAAATGCCGCAGTGGAAGGCCCCCTCATCCGTGACCTGGGGCTCCATTCTCTACAACGCGGTCTTGATCTTCGGCTTTGCACACGCCGCCTGGTTTTTTCTGGCGCGCAGCCTGCCGCCCGTGGCCTCGACGCTGAGCGTGATGTTCATCCCCGTGCTCGGCGTTTTCAGCGGTGCCTGGTGGCTGGGCGAGGTCCTGCACTGGCAGGACTGGACCGCCGTGGTGCTGATGGTGGTGGCCATCGCCTCGGTGCTATGGCCTAGCGCTGCGCCGGCTCGCGCCCAACGTACAGGCTGAACGCTGCTGCGTCGGCGGCGGGCTCAGGCCACCGCTGCGCTTTCCTCGCGTTGCCCCTGCAGCAGGTGCACATAAGCCAGGGCCGCGGGCGACAGTTGCCGATCGCGCCGCGTCACCAGGTGCACGGGTGGCACATGCACCGGCAGCGCCAGGGGCAGCACCCGCAATACGCCCAGCCGTGCGTAGTGCGCCGCCAGCGAGGCCGGCATCACCGCCAGCATGTCCGATAGCTCCAGCAGTGCTGTCGCCACGATGGTGGACGAGGACTCGGTAATGTCCAGCCGGGGACGCAAGCCAGCGCGTGTCAACGCCGCTTCGAAGTGGCCGCGCTGCGGCGAGCCTGGCGGCTGCAGAATCCAGGGCCAGCCGAGCACATCGTCAAAGGCCAGCACCTGGCGCGCAAACAGGGGATGGCCGGTGCGCGCCACCACAACCTGTGATTCACCCAGTAATTGGGTGCTGGCATAACTGTCGGCATCGTGGCCGGGCGTCAGGCGGCCCAGCATCAAGTCAACCTGCCCCCGCCCCAGTTGCGCCAGCATCACATCGCTGGTGTCCACCAACACCGACACCGCCACACGCGGGTGGCGCTGCTTGTAGTCGATCAAGGTGGGCGCCAGCAGCTCGGGCACAGCGCCCGGCACACTGCCTATACGCAGCAAACCCGTCAGCCCGCCCTTGAGCGCGCTGATTTCTTCGTGCAGCGTGCCGAAGTCGGTCAACACCTGGTGTGCATAACGAATCAGCGCCTCACCCACCAGCGTAGGTGTCATGCCACGCGCGGTGCGCGTGAACAGCTCGGCCTTCACCGCTTCCTCCAACTGCTGCAGCAGCTTGGTGGCGGCCGGTTGGCTGATGTTCATGGCCGTGGCGGCACGGCCCAGGTTGCGGTGCTGGTCCAGCACCTTGAGCAGCAGCAATTGGCGCGTGCGCAGGCGCAGCAGCAGGCCCATGTGGGCGGGATCAAATTCCATGGGGTGGGGTTCTCCGGCCCGTGAACAGTGGGCCATCACCTTTTGTATATGGAATCTTCCAAACTTTCAATTAGCAATACATGGGTTGACCCGGTACGCTGCCAGCACGACTCACCCTTGAAGGTGGGCGCTACAGAAAACAAACGGAGACAAAAAAGATGAAACTCACCCCACGACGGCTCGTGCACGCGGCGCTGGTTTGCGCCAGCCTTTGCAGCATTGCCACTTTGCCCCTCACCGCCCAGGCCCAGAGCAGCGATAAATCGGTACGCATCATGGTCGGCGCCTCGCCCGGCGGCGGCACCGACATCCTGGCGCGTGTGCTGGCCGACAAGTTCGGCCCGGTGCTGAAGCAGCCCGTGGTGGTGGAGAACCGCCCCGGCGCGTCCAACACCATCGCCGCCGAACTCACGGCGCGCGCCCAGCCCGACGGCAGCACCCTGCTGCTGGCCACCAACACCGGCCAGGCCATCGCACCGCAACTGCTCAAGCTCAAATACGACTCGCTGAAGGATTTGCAGCCCATAGGCCTGGTGGCGGTGATGCCGAATGTGCTGGTGGTGTCGAGTAATGCGCCCTACAAGAACGTGAAGGAACTGCTTGCGGCCATGGCGGCCAAGCCCGGCGGCTTCAAATACGCGTCCTCGGGCATAGGCAGCACACAACACGTGGGTGGCGAGGCCTTTGGCCTGGCCACGGGTACGAAGTCCATCCACGTGCCGTACAAGGGCAGCGCCCAGGCCCACATCGACATCATAGGCGGCGAGGTCGACATGATGTTCGACAGCACCTCCTCGGCCATGGGCCAGATCAAGGCCGGCAAGTTCCGCGCACTGGCCGTGACCTCGCCGAAACGCGCGGCCGAACTGCCCGACGTGCCCACACTCGCCGAGCAAGGCATCACCGGCGCCGACGTCTCCACCTGGTACGGCCTGTTCACCACCGCCGGTGCACCGCGGCCGCTGGTCGACCGGCTCAATGCCGAGCTGCTGGCCGCGCTGAAGATGCCCGACGTGCAGGCGCGCATCAAGGGCCTGGGCGGAGAAATCACGCTGATGAGCATTGAACAGTTCACCGACATGAACCGCAGCGAATACGAAACCTATGGCCGGCTGGTGAAGGCGGCCAACATCAAAGCTGAATAAGTGTCACACCCCCAGGTTGCGCGCACTGCGTGCCGCGCGCCCACCCCCTTGGCTGGGGGCACAACCGGCGGCCTGGCGGAGCCAGTTCCGCGGTTGCTCTGGAACAGACAGTCGCGTCTTTTGACCGCGCAGGTTCATTTACTTTTGAAGGACTTTCACAATGACTTCCCCACGTTCCAAACTCTGCCTGCTGCTCGGCGACCCTAGCGGCGTCGGGCCTGAAATGGCGCTCAAGCTGCTGGCCCGGCCGGCCAATCTGCAAGCGGCTGACATCCTGCTGATCGCCGACCCGCAGGCGCTGGCCAGCGGTCAGCAGATTGCGCAGCACAAGCTCGATGCGCTGGTGGTGCACGACCTGGCCGAGCTGCGCTTCGAGGCCGGTCGCCCTACCGTGCTGCTGCAGGACAGCTTGAACGGCCAGAAACCCGAGATCGGCACCTCCAACCTTGCCTCGGGCAAGGCTTCGTTCCAGGCGCTGGAGCTGGCCACCGTAACCGTGAAGCGTGGCCTGGTCGATGCGTTGCTGTTCGCGCCGCTCAACAAACATTCGCTGCGCCTGGGCGGCCTCACGCAGGAAGACGAGTTGCGCTACATGCAGGAGCGCTTTGACGTGAACGGCTTCGTCTGTGAGTTCAACATCACCAAGGGCCTGTGGACCTCGCGCGTAACCTCACACGTGCCGATCAGGGACGTGGCCCGGCTGATCACCGGCCAAGGTGTGAGCGAAGCGGTGAAGATCATCGACAGCGCGCTGCGCCAGTCCGGCGTGGCCAAGCCACGCATCGCTGTTTCCGGCCTGAACCCACATGCGGGCGACGGCGGCTCCATAGGCATGGAGGAAATCGAAATCATAGAACCGGCTGTGCGCCAACTGCAGGCCGAGGGTTTCGACGCACGTGGCCCGTTCTCGCCCGACACGGTGTTCATAGGTGCACGCCGCGGCGACGTGGACGCGGTGGTTTCCATGTACCACGACCAGGGCCAGATCGCGATGAAACTCATGGGCTTTGAAGGCGGCGTCACGCTGCATGGCGGCCTGCCCGTGCCGGTGGCCACCTCGGCCAGCGGCAGTGCATTCGACATCGCGGGCAAAGGCATCGCGCAGATCGAAGGTTTGCAGGAAGCCTTCAACCTATGTGTGCGCATGGCCGATGCGCGCAAACAGGCCATTTCCAAGGCCGCATGAACCGGGCCTGGCACCGGCACAGCGGGCCGGTATTTGATTGACTTTTGTTTCATAAAACGCTTCTTTTTGTTGTACCTCCCCTACAAAAAAAAGCATTAAACGAAACCGAACTTGCGGCAGGTTTTGCCCCTTGTTTCCGAGATAAATTGCTCCGCAATACGCGAGTGATTTAGCAATGTCCGCCTCGGCCATGCCGATGCGCGGCTCATGGAAAAAGGGTTGCCATGACACGGCCAGCGGGACGTAAAGCACTACGCAGCATGAGGGGACATGCTCCGTGGGCCTGAGGCTTGTCCGCATCCGATTGGTTTGTGCGGCCGCACTGCTAGGCCTTGCCTCACTGGTGCAGGCGCAGGTCACGCTCAACAACACCGCCAGCATCACGCCGCCTGCAGGCGTCAACGACCCCGACTGCGGCCTGCCCGGCCCGACCGATTGCGCGGGCAGCAACATCAGCAGCGCTTCGGCCGCAGTCTGGGTCGATGCCGTCACCAAGAGCGCCGAGCCGGCCAGCGGCACCGGAGTGCAGGTCGGCCAGACCATCACCTACAGCCTCACGGTGGCCGTGGCCAACGCGGCCACCAGCGTGCCCATCGTGCTGCAGGACCGGCTCAGCGCCGGCCTGCAGTTCGGCCAGGTGCTGAGCGCCGGGCCTTTTGTGGCGGGTGGCAGCGGCAACACCCGCAGCTTCACCTTACCCGCCGGCACACCTGTGGGCACACATGTGCTGCGCTACACGGCCACGGTGGCCGCGTCCAGCGGCACAGTCTCCAATGCGGTGACGGCGCCCGGCTGCACCGCAAACAGTTGCAGCACCGCACACCCCATCGGCGGCGTGACCGTGGTCAAGCAACTCACCAGCGAAAGCGGCACGCAGGCCGGCCTGGCGGAATTCGCCGAGACCCTGGGCTACACCATCACGGTCAGCAATGCCGACACCACAGTGGCCAGCAACGTCCGCTTCAACGAGAACGTGCCGGCCGGCGCCACGCTGGTCGGCGTGGACGGCGCCGCGGGCTTCACCGGCGCCGTGACGGGCCCGGCGGTCGTGCCGCTGGTGGTGGCCCAGGTGCCGGCGGGCGGCACGGCCACCGTGGCCGTGCGCTTCCGCATCGCCGATGTACCGCCCGCGGGCCAGACCGAGATCATCAACCGCATCGACGGCGGCGACATCAACAGCACGCTGTGCGGTGCACGCTGCACCGTCACCACGTCGCTGGAGCAGCCCACGGCCATGCGCATCGTCAAAAGCGTGGCCGTGCGCGAGGTGCACATCGGCGACCTGGTGCGCTACACACTGCGCGTGGCCAACGCCGGCGCCATCAACATCGTGGACGGCCGCATCCTCGACACACCGCCGCCCGGCTTCAGCTATGTGGCCGGCTCCATGGCCGTGGCCGACCGCGACGGCGCCTTCACGCTGGGCAGCGCGCAGACGCCGCTGCAGATAGCCGGCCTAGACATCGCCACCGGCCAGGAGGCCGTCATCAGCTACCTGCTGCGCGTGGGCGCCGGTGTGCGCCAGGGCGTGCACACCAACCAGGCGCAGGCGGTGGACCGGCGCGGCTGGGCCATCTCCAACACCGCGACGGCGCAGGTCACGGTGGTGGCCGATCCGCTGCTGGACGAAGCGCTGATCCTGGGCACGGTGTTCGACGACCGCGACGGCGACGGATGGCAGGACCCGGCCAGCCTGAGCGGCGTGCGTGTGCAGGGCGGCTTCGCGCCCGAGGCCTACATCGCCGGCTCGACCAAGATCGACCGCGGCCAGGGTTTCGCGCCCGTGCCGGACGAGAGCGCGCCGCTGCTGCACGGCATCGACCTGGGGCACATTGCCGGCCGCCAATCCGAGGCCGACGCGCCCGAGAACCACCAGATCGTGCTACGCCAGCGCCTGCGCACACTGGACTGGCGTGACGACTTCGTGTTGCACAGCGCCCAGGGCGTGCGGCTGCGCATGGACGCCGCCGGCAGCACCCGCATCGAGCGCGAGGGCGATGCCGCCAAGGGCCTGAACGCCGCGTTGCCCGCCGTGCGGCGCGAGGTCGCGCTGGGCGAGGGCGGCTACGTGGTGGACTACGTGGTGCGCAACCTGGGCGTGGACGAGCGCGGCATCGCCGGTATGCGCATCGCCTCGGCCGAAGGCCTGCTCATGGAGACCGATGCCTACGGCCGCTACCACCTGCTGGGCATCTCCGGCGGCACGCAGGGCTTCGGCCGCAACTTCGTGCTCAAGCTCGACCCGGCCACGCTGCCGGCCGGGGCCGAACTCAGCACGCCCAACCCGCTGGTGCGCCGCATCACGCCGGGCCTGCCGGTGCGCTTCGACTTCGGCGTGCGCCTGCCCGTGCAGCGCGTGGGTGGCCAGGCGGCTCCCGTCGACATCGTGCTCGGCGAGGCCTTGTTCGAGAGCGGCCAGGCCGGCCTGAACCCGGCCCACAGCGCTGCGCTGGAGGCGCTGGCGCAGCAGCTGCAGGGCGCCGGCAGCGGCGGCATGCTGGTGCTGGATGTGCGCGGCGATGCTGCGCTGGCCCTGGCGCGCGCCCATGCCGTGCGCAGTGCACTGGTGCCGCGCCTGCAGCCGGCCAGCGCCCGCGCGCTGCGCGTGGGGCTGCAAGAGCCTGGTGGAACGCTGGCAACCCAGCTGCACGGCGGCGTGCTGCTGGGCACGGCGCTGTTCGACACCGGCCAGGCCACGCTGCGGCCGGCCGCCGGCCCGCTGCTGGGCCAGCTGGCCCAGCAGCTGCAGCGCGATGGCGGCGGCCGCGTGTTGATCGCGCAGGAGGCCGGTGCGTCGGCCGCGCTGGCCCTGGCCCGTGCCGGCGCCGTGCAGGCCGCCCTGCAGACCGAATTGCCCGAAGCGCTGCGCCAACGCGTGTTGTTCGCGCCCGAAACGGCCGCACAGCCGACCGGAGTCCAGCCATGAAGCGCCGCCTGCTGGGCTGTGCCCTGTTTTCCATCGCCTCGGTCGGCACGCCGGATGCCTGGGCCCAGGTGCTGCGGCCCGTGGCCCCGGCCCCGGCCACCCCCGCGGCCAGCGCCGCGCCCGGCTGCGGCCCCCAGGGCTGCAGCACCGCCGAGGGCAGCCCGCTGTTCCAGCTGCAGCCGCGCGGCGCGCCGGACGCGCAGCCCCCGCGGCCGGCCCCGCCCGGCCGCGCGGCCACGGGCACCGGCCTGTCGCTGCTGCTGCCGAATGGCGGCATGGTCTGGGCCACCGAAGACCCGGCGCTGGGCCAGCCCGAACTGAGCGTCTCGGGCCCAGCCGAGGTGGCTTTCGAGAACGGCCGCCTCACGCGCGCCGTGCCCTTCTACCTGCGCAGCAACTACCCGGCCTTCATCCGCAGGCTGGAGCTGAGCATCTACCGCGCCAGCGACACCGCCTACACCGAGCCGCTGGCCCGGCTGCCGATGCCGGTGGCGGCCGTGGGCAGTGTGCAGTGGAGCGGTGCGCCGGCCTCGCGCTTTCCGCTGCGCACGGGCGACGAGCTGGTCTATGTGCTGCGCGCCTATGGGGCCAATGGCGAGAACATCGCGGTGGACGAAACCCTGCCGCGCAGCCTGCGCCTGGCCCGCCCCGAGGACGTGGAGCGCCGCGACAGCCAGTTGCGCGACACCACCGAGCGCAGCCTGGGCGCGGCCCTGAGCCTGCAGCAGGCCCAGGCTCAACGGCTGGTGGACAGCGTGTTCGCCAGCAACGACCTGCGCCAGCAGAACATCGCGCTCTACGGTTCGCGCATCCGCATCCAGGGCCGCAACCTGCCCGAAGGCGCGGCGCTGGAGATCAACGGCCAGGGCTACCCGACCGATCTGGAGCGCAAGTTCGTGGCCGAGTTCCTCTCGCCCGTGGGCCTGCACCGCTTCGACCTCACGGTGCGCGCGCCCGGCCAGGCGCCGCTGCAGCATGTGCTGGAGGTGGATGTCACGGGCAAGTACCTGTTCGGCGTGGGCATGGCCGACCTCACGGTGTTCCAGAACCAGGCCAGCGGCCCGGGCCGCGAACTGGCGCTGAACGGAAACGAAGGCAGCGTGCTGAGCAACGGCCGGCTGGCCTTCTACGGCAAGGCCAAGATAGCCGGCACCTACCTCGTGACCGGCCAGGTCGACACGCAGGAGCGCGACGTGCGCCAGCTGTTCTCGGGCTTCAGCAAGGCCTATCCACAAGACATCTTCCGCCGGCTCGACCCCGACCTGTACTACCCGACCTATGGCGACGACTCGACCACCGTGCGCGATGTGGACACGCAGGGCCGGTTCTACCTGCGCGTGGACTGGGACAAGAACCAGGCCCTGTGGGGCAACTACCAGACCGGCTTCAGCGGCACGGCCTACGGCCAGTACATACGCTCGCTGTACGGCGCGGCCGCCAAGTGGCGCTCCAGCGGCACCAACCCCTGGGGCGAGGCCAACACCCAGCTGCGCGCCTTTGCATCGGAGGCGCAGACCGCGCCTGGCCACAGCGAGTTCCTGGGCACGGGCGGCAGCCTTTACTACCTGCGCCACACCGACATCCTGCCGGGCTCGGAAGTGGTGGTGGTCGAGCAGCGCAACCGCAGCACCGGCCGCGTCGAGAGCCGACGCCAGTTGCAGCGCGGCACCGACTACGAAATCAGCGACCTGCAGGGCCGCATCGTGCTGCTGCACCCGCTGCTGCAGTTCGCCGATGATGGCCTGCAAGGGATCACGCGCGACACACCGCTGGCCGGACTGGAGCAGTACTTGCTGGCCGACTACGAATGGCGTCCCAGCGGCTACAACAACGGCAACCTGGCGACAGGCCTGCGCGGCAAGCATTGGGTCAACGAGTACCTGGCCGTGGGCGCAACCTACGTGGACGAACGCCGCGCTGGCGAGGACTACAGCCTGAAAGGCGTGGACGTGACGCTGCAGGCCGGCCGCGGCACCACCCTGCGGCTGGAGCGCAGCAACAGCCACGCCACAGCCGCGCCGGTGTTCGTCTCCAGCAACGGCGGCCTGAGCTTTGCGCAACGCAACAACGAGGTCGGCCCGCGTGCCGGTAATGCCACCATGGTGGAAGGTACGGCCAGCCTGCAGGAGCTAGGCTGGACCGAACGCAACTGGACGCTGGGCGCCTGGTGGCGGCGTGTGGATGCGGGTTTCTCGGCCGCGCGCGAGGACTACGGCGTGGACCGGCTCGAGGTTGGTGCAGAAGTTCGCGGCCAGGTCAGCGACACGCTGGAGCTATTGGCCCAGCACAGCCGTGCCACGCGCGGCGCCGAAGCGCTGGAGCAAACCCGCCTGACCACACAATGGCGTGCGACCGAGGACAACACCGTGACCGGCGAGTTGCGCCGTATCACGCAGCAGCGGCTGACGGGCATCGCCGAGGGCACGCTGGGCGCGATCAAGTACACACGCCGCGTCACGCCGCAGCTGGAGCTGTACGGCATCGCCCAGCAGACGCTGGACAACGACGGCGGCCGCTACCCCGACAACGACGCCACCACGCTGGGCACGCGTTACCGTTTCGACAACCTCTCGGTGCTGGGCGCGGAAGTCACACACGGCGACCGCGGCAACGCGGCTCAGCTCAACGGCGAGTACCGGCTCAGCGCCGACCACACGCTGTACGGCACACTCACACACAGCACCGACAGCAGCGACTTCGACTCCTTGTTCAACAACCGGATGCAGAGCGGCTGGACGCTGGGCCAGCGCTGGCGCCTGGGCGAGCGCAGCACCCTGTACAACGAGAGCCAGTACCTCAAGGAGCCGGCGGCGAACGGCCTGATGCACACCTTCGGCATGGACTTCTACCCCGTGGTGGGCTGGAGCACCGGCTTCACGCTGCAAAAGGGCGACCTGGAGAGCAGCGCCGGCACCGTGCACCGGCGCGCCGTGAGCGTCAGCGCGGGCCGCGCCTCGCCGACCACCGAGTGGTCGAGCAAGCTCGAATGGCGCGAGGACACCGGCGCCGAGCGCCGCCGCCAATGGGTCAGCACCAACCGCGTGAACCACAAGCTGGACGAGGACTGGCGCGTGTCCGCGCGGCTGAATTACTCGCGCACACGCGACCAGATCGATGCCCTGGCCGGTGCCAGGTTCGCCGAGGCCGGCGTGGGCTTCGCCTGGCGGCCGCACGACGATGCTCGCTACGCGCTGCTGGGCCGCTACACCTACCTCTACGACCTGCTCTCGCTGGGCCAGATCGGCAACACCGATTACGACCAGCGCTCGCACGTGGTCTCGCTGGAGGGCATCTACAAATACGACCACCAGTGGGAGTTCGCCGCCAAGCTGGCCCAGCGCGAGGGCGCCGCACGTGCCGGCCGCGGCACCGGCCCATGGTTCGATTCCAGCACACGCTTTACTGCGCTGCAGGCGCGCTACACCCTGCCGCGGCAGTGGCACGGCCTGGCCGAGTACCGCTGGCTGAACGTCAAGGACGGCGGCACGCGCCAGGGCTGGCTGGTCGGCTTAGACCGCGACATCACCCAGAACCTGCGCCTGGGCGTGGGCTACAACTTCACCGACTTCAGCGACGACCTGACCCGTTTCGGCTACCGCTACCGGGGCTGGTACATCAACGTGGTGGGAACGTATTGAGGACCATGGACACAACACTTCTTCCTATGGCGCGACGCCTGCTGGCAACCCTGGCTTTGCTGCTGGCGACCGCGCTGGCGCTGGGCACAAGCCCGGCAGCGCGTGCGCAGACCAGTTGGGTGAGCCTGGCCGGTGGTGCACCGGGTCTCAGCAACGATGGCCAGGCACGTTCGCTGACCTGGCTCTGGTCGCCGGGCGGGGCCAGCATCAGCGGCACGGTGGACATCACACGCACCGGCGCAGGCCAGCACTACGTGCTGGCCGAGAGCCAGTTGGCGACGATCCAGGCCTACGCGCCGTCTTCGGGCGAGTACGACAACAGTCCCTATGCCGTCTCGCTGGGCGGCGCGGCGGGCATACTGCAGTTCGGCTCCGAAGGCGAGTCTGGCCGTGGCCCCAACGATGTGCCGGCGGGACAGTTCTCCACCACCGTCGTGGACTTCCGTTTCGACGGCACCGTCAGTGCGCCGCGCAACACGCTGCTCACCCTGTTCGATCCGGGCAGCATCGAACTCGGCGTCGCCGGCCCGGCCGTCTACCGCTTCACGGCTTTCTACCGCGGCGCGCCAGTGGACACCAGCAGCTGGACCGTGAGCGTGGTCAAACCTTACCTGCCGGCTGTCGCACCAGCCAATTGGAGCTGGGATGCGCCCTCGGGCACCTATAGGCTTTCGCAGTACCCGTCCGCCTCCGCCCAGCCCGACTACAGCGACTACAGCTTCCCGGACACGCTGGTCTTCATCAACACCCAGAACACCACCTTCGACCGGGTGGTGCTGACCGCGGAAGGCCTGGCCTTCGACACCATGGCCATGTCCATAGGCTCGGCCAACCGGCCTAACCTGCCGATCACGCTGAATGCAGCCTGGAGCAACGCCACGGCGGCCGACGCGGTCGGGCTGACCATTGCCGGTGCGGGCGCAGAATTGACCAGCGCCGGCAGTGCCGTGGCACCAACCAGCAGTACGGCAGCCAGCGCCAACGGCGTGCCAGGCCAGTTGGCCACCATCCGCGAAACCTTCACGCGCGGTGATGCGGCCAACTACACCATCACCTGGTCCTGCCGGCGACTCTCGAACAACGTGGTCTTCGCCAGCGGCACGGGCGCCACTGGCGGCTTCATCATGCCCACCGACAGCGGCGTGGCCTGCGGTTTCACCAACCTGGGCCGGGCCGCACTGCAGCTGCGCAAGGCGCTGCCATTCGGCCGCCGCGTGGCCAGCGACCAGTTCAGCCTGGCCGTCGCCGGCCCGGGCGCGCCGGTGGTGGTGACCACCAGCGGCACTGGCACCACGGCCACCGGCAGCGTCGCGCTGGCCACCGCCACGGTGGGCAGCAGCTACACCTTCACGGAAACCGCCGCGGCTGGCGCCAACCTCGCCGACTACGGCAGCAGCTGGAGTTGCAGCAACACGCGCTCTGGCGGGCAAACCCCCAACGGCACGGGCACCAGCTTCGCGCTGACACTGGTGGCGGGCGACGATCTCGACTGCAGCTTCCGCAACAGCGTGCGGCCCGCTGCCGACCTGCGCGTGCGCAAGAGCGTGGCGCCAGCCGGCGCACGCACCGGCGAAGTACTGAGCTATACCCTGGTGGCCGACAACCAGGGGCCGGACCCGGCCAACGGTGCACTGCTGCGCGATGCGCCCGGTGCGGGTTTGGACTGCAGTCGGCCCGCGAGCACGGCAGCATGCACCGCCAGTGGCGGCGCTGCCTGCCCCTCCCCCACGGTACCGGTTGCCAGCCTGTTGGGCAGCGGCATCCTGCTGCCGACGCTTCCGGTCGGTGGCAGCGTCAGCCTGAGCCTGCAGTGCACCGTGACGGCCACACCGTAAGAAGCTGTTGAATGCCATTTCGGGGATCACACATGTGCTTCAAGCCGTGTCCACCAAGGCACGCGCTGCAGCGCATATGTCAGCATGGCGCGCAGCCGCTTGGCTGTGCGCGCATCAAACGGCTTAGAAATCCAGGCCCAAAGCCTTTAAATCCTGCTCCACCTGCGCGGTGGATTTGAAGTGAATGCCATGCCAGCCCTGCGCCTGGGCGGCCTGCACATTGCCCAGCAGGTCGTCGATGAACACGGTCTTGGCGGGCTCCAATGCATGGCGGCTTTGCAGCAGCTCGAAGATGGCGGGCTCGGGTTTGATGAGCTTCACGTCGCCCGAGAAGATGCCACCGTCGAAGTCGCCCAAGAAGCCGTGCAGGCGCTCCAGGGTGCGCGCAAAAGGCGCGGGCATGTTCGAGAGAAAGTAGAGCTTGAGCGGCTCGTCGCTTTGCGCTGCACGTTCACGCAAAGCCACCAGGCGTGCCAGCATCGCCACCGATTCGGGCATGGGTTCCAGAAACAGATCCATAGGCTCGATCAAGGTGGCGAGCTTGGGTCTATCCAAGGACAGACGCGCAGCCATCAGGTCAATCACCTCGGGCAAAGACACCGTGCCACGGTCAAACGCCAGCCAGTCGGCGTGGCCAAACATCTCATGTGCCAGATGCCCTGCAGCCGCAAGGCTGTCGGCGCGCTCGGGAAACCACTTGGCGACCATTTCCACGGGGCGCCAGGTGAATAACACGGCGCCAAAGTCGAATACCACGTTCATGAATTCCTCCTGTTTTTTCTATCGTGTTTTATTTCAAAGCCCGCAGGGCGCGCCGCAGCGGCACCGCAAGTTTGGCCGGTTGTGTGCGTGTGATACGCACCTTGGGTGTGCCATGCCAGGTGGCGCTGCGCTGTATGGCCTGGGCCACAGCGGCCATTTGCGCGTCGCTCCACTGCAGGCCGGGCTGCACATGCAGCGCACGCACTTCAAACACACCCTCGGCGCGGTGCGCCTTGGCGTCGAGCCGGCCTATGAGTTCACCTCGGCTCAGAATCGGCAGCACGAAGTAGCCGTAGAGGCGTTTTTCTTCGGGGGTGTAGCACTCCAGGCGGTAGTCGAAGTCGAACAGCGCCAGCGCGCGTTCGCGGTCCCAGACCACCGGGTCGAAGGGCGACAACAACGCCGTGTGTGTGGCCTGCAAGCTGCCGGCTTGTGCCTGCTGCAACCACCCGGCATTTTGTTGATGCACGTAGCCCGGCAGGTCCCAGCCGTCCACCGCCACACGCAGCAGCACCCCCGCCTCCACCAGCGCATCCAGATCGGCATCCTTGAAGCGCGGCTTGGTGCGAAAGTAGTCATGCACCCAGCGCGCCTGTGTGATGCCTAGAGCAGCAATCGCGCGCTCGGCCCAATGCTGGTTCAACGCCTCCACCGAAGTCTCGGCCGATGCAGCATGGCTCAGCAGCTGTGGTGCCACACGTTCGCTGAGGTCGTACACGCGGTGAAAGTTTTCGCGCCGCGCAATCATCAACTCGCCTTTGGCAAACAGCGCTTCGAGCCAGCGCTTTTCATCCTTCCAGCCCCACCATGGGCTGCCAGCAGCTTGCACACGCTCAAAGTCCGACGACTTGACCGGTCCATGGGCACGCACATGCGCCAACAATTGATCGAGATGCGGGCGCTGTGCCTGGTGGCATTGTTCGGCCTTGGTGATGCCCCAGTGCTGGCGCGCCAAGCGGTTGTAGGCACGGTGTGTATGTAAATCGGCCATGGGCGCAAAACACGCTTCGTGGGCCCAGGTTTCGAACACCTGGGCGCTGGCTAAAGTGTCTTCCAGCCATTGGCGCGGGTAGTCACCCAAACGCGAATGCAGCACCAGGTAGGGGCTGCGCGACACCACGTGTATGGTGTCGATCTGCAGCAGCGCCATGCGCTCGATGCAAGCCGCCACATCGGCCAAGGTGGCGGCGGCGCTGGGCGGCTGCAGCAGGCCCTGCGCGGCCAGATGCAGCGCGCGGGCTTGTGCAAGGCTCAGCAAGATCTAACCGCTCTTAAAAGCGACTTAGCCGCGCAAACGTGCCAACAGCCCTGCGGTAGAGCCATCCAGCCCCGCCACATCGCCCGATTGCAGGCGCGGCTCTATGTCCTTGGCCAACACCTTGCCAAGTTCCACACCCCATTGGTCAAAGCTGTTGATGCCCCAGATGGCGCCGCTGACAAACACGCGGTGCTCCTGCAGCGCGATCAACGCGCCCAGTGTGGCGGGTGTCAACGCTTCCAGCACAAAGAAGCTGCTCGGGCGGTTGCCCGGGAAGTTGCGGTGCCCGCCCGCATCGGTCTTGCCCACCATCAAGGCCTGGGCTTGCGCCAGCACATTGGCCAACAAAGCCGCGTGGTGGCCGGGCAGCGTGTGGCGCTCCTTCTTCACCGCGACAAACTCCACCGGCACCACGTCAGTGCCCTGGTGCAGCATCTGAAAATAAGCATGCTGACCATTGGTGCCGGGCTCGCCCCACAACACCGGCGAAGTGCCATAGGCCAGCGGCTGGCCGTGGATGTCGACCTGCTTGCCGTTGCTCTCCATCTCCAACTGCTGCAGGTAGGCCGGCAGGCGGCGCAAGGCGCTGTGGTAGGGCGCAATGCTGCGGCTGGTAAAGCCGTGAAAGTTGCGGTACCAGACATCGAGCAAGCCCAACTGCACGGGCAGGTTTTGCGCCAGCGGCGTGGTGCGGAAGTGTTCGTCCATGGCGTGGGCGCCGGTCAGAAACTCGCGGAAGCTGCCCGCACCAATGGCGATGGCCAGCGGCAGGCCAATGGCCGACCACATGGAGTAGCGCCCGCCCACCCAGTCCCAGAAACCGAAGGTGGTGGTGATGCCAAAGTCCTTGGCGGCCGCCACGTTGGTGGTCAGCGCCGCGAAGTGGCGTGCCACATCGGTGCCGCCCTGCTGCTCGAACCAGGCCTTGGCCGAGCGCGCATTGGCCATGGTCTCGGCCGTGGTGAAGGTTTTTGACGCAACCAAAAACAGCGTGTTCTTCGCCTGCAACTTCGGCAGCAGTGCAGCCATTTCGTGGCCGTCGACGTTGGAGATGAAGTGAAAGCGTTTGCCCGGCAGCACAAAAGAATCGAGCGCCAGCACCGCCATTTGCGGGCCGAGGTCGGAGCCGCCGATGCCGATGTTGACCACGTCGGTGATCTCGGCGTCGCCACGCACTTGCTCCGCATAGGCCAGCATGGCGTCGAGCACGCTGTGCACGTCTTGCAACGCGGATGCCACAAACTCGGCCTTGGGTGTTGCCGCAGCCGGTGTGCGCAGCAGCCAGTGCATCACCGCGCGTTGCTCGGTGCTGTTGATGGCCGCGCCAGCAAACATCGCGTCGCGCGCCTGCTCCAGGCCGGTTTGCTGCGCCAGCTCCAGCAACAAGGCCTGCGTGGCCGCGTCGATACGGTTCTTCGACAAGTCGGCAAAGACGTGCGGCGCGGCAATGCTGAACTTGGTGAAACGCTCGGAATCGGCGGCAAAGGCTTGGCGCAGGTCAAAGGCTTCGCCACTGCAGTCAAACTGGGTCTGCAGCTTTTCCCAGGCGGGCACCTGATCGCAGCGTGGGCGCTTGCTAGGCACTTGAGAGGTTGGCGCGGCGCTCGTCATATCAGGCGGCCTGCAACAGCTTGTCGAGCTTGCCTGCATCCACCGCAAAGGCGCGAATGCCTTCGGCCAGTTTTTCGGTGGCCATGGCATCTTCGTTCAGCGCGTAGCGGAAGGCGGCTTCGTCATAACTCACCTGATCCAGCTTCATGCTCTTGGCGGCGGCGGGGTCGAGCTCGCGCTGCAGCGGGGCATTGCTGTCGGCCAGGTTGGCCAGCAGGTCGGGGCTGATGGTCAGCAGGTCGCTGCCGGCCAGGGCGGTGATCTGGCCGACATTGCGGAAGCTTGCCCCCATCACTTCGGTAGCAATGCCGAAGTGTTTGTAGTAGTTGTAGATCTGGCGCACCGACTTCACACCGGGGTCGTTGGCACCCGCGTTGTCGGCTTCGACCCAGTTGGCACCGGCGGTCTTTTTGTACCAGTCGTAGATACGGCCGACAAACGGCGAGATCAACTGCACCTTGGCCTGGCCGCAAGCCACGGCCTGAGCAAACGAGAACAGCAAGGTGAGGTTGGTACGGATGCCGCGTTGCTCCAGTTGTTCGGCGGCGCGGATGCCTTCCCAGGTGGCGGCCACCTTGATGAGCACGCGGTCGCTGCTGATGCCTTCGGCCTTGTACAAGGCGATGAGGCGCTCACCACGCTTGACGGTGGCGGCGGTGTCGAAACTCAGGCGTGCATCAACTTCGGTGGACACACGGCCAGGAATGATGGAGAGGATTTCGCTGCCGAAGCGCACCAGCAGGTGGTCGACCACTTCGTCCAGCGGCTTGCCACGGTACTTGGCCACGGTTTCCGTGAGCAGCGGCTGGTAGTCGGCCTTTTGCACGGCCTTGAGGATGAGTGAGGGGTTGGTGGTGGCGTCGGTTGGTTTGTAGACCCCAAGCTGCTTGAAGTCGCCGGTGTCGGCCACTACGGTGGTGAATTGCTTGAGCGCGTCGAGTTGGTTCATGTCTTGATGCCGGGTTCACCGGTTGTTGTGCCCAGGGGGAGCTTGTTGGACAGGCTCCCGGGGGCCCTCACTGAAAACGTGTGACAACACTTGCCGCGTCATCACACACAACAGCCCCATGGTACAAACAAAAACGGTTCCCCGGACAGCGTTGGGGTTCTTCCGTGTTACCAAACACGCAGCGCGCAGGCCCTATGTGGTTCCATTGGGTTCCAATGGGTGCTACTTCTTTCGTGACGTGGCGGTGACAGCATTCCCCTTGCCCTCCAAACCACCCGCCAAACGCCACAGCAAGGTTTGCCGCGCATGCGCCACACGGGCCTGGCGCAGCGCAATGGGCGTCCAGGCCAGGTGGTAGCTCAGTGTGGTCGAGGCCACGGGCGCGGCGATCTCCAGCAGTTCACCTTTGGCCAGGTAGTCGCGGCAAAGATACTCGGGCAGCGCCGTCCAGCCAAAGCCCCGGCACAGCAGGCTGCGCAGCGAGCGCAGGTCCTGGCCAATCATGGCCGGCGGCACCTGCAGCGGGCCGAGTGCGTTTTTCTCCAACCATTGGTCGATCAGCGGAATCTCCAGGCTATAGGCCAGCAAGGGCTCGGCGCGCAAGGCGCTTTTCAGGTCTTTGGCCTGGTGTATGCGCTGTGCCACGGCCGGCGCCGCGACAGCCAAGACCCGCTCGGTGCGGATCAGGTCGCTGCGCAAACGCGGGTCGGTGCTGGGGAAGGCGGTGATGCCCAGGTCGCTGTCACCGTCGATCAGCATTTGGTGGATCAGGTCGCGGTCGCCCGACTGCAAACGCACACGCACACCCACCTCCAGCAGCGGCACCAGTTCGGCCGCCACCACCTCGGCCAGAAAGTCCACATGGCCGACGATTTGCAGCGCGCCAGCCACTTCCACCGAACGTGCACGCGCCGACGCTAGCGCGGCCTCGGCCGAATCAAGCTTGTCGCCCACGTCAGCCGCCAGTTCATCGGCCGCCGCCGTGGGGCTCACACCTTGGCTTTCGCGCACAAACAGGCGCCGGCCAATCGTCGCCTCCAGCCCGGCGATGTGTTGCGACACCGCCGGTTGTGTGAGGTTCAGGCTGCGTGCGGCGGCGCTGATGGATTTTTGGCGATAGACCTCGATGAAGGTGCGCAGGCGAGAAAGCGACATGCGCTCATCATAAATAAATTTATACCCCTACCTAAATCATGCTGTTGGCGCTTTGCGGCGGCTGTTCCTACCATTCGCCATCGCCTTTAGAAGGCACTCAACGGAAGCGAATCGCATATGAACTCCACCCAATCCGTGCAAGACCTCAAAGCCATAGTGCAAGCCATGAAACAAGCGCATTTGGCCAAGGGGCCAGCCGATGCCGCGCTGCGCCGTGACCGCCTGTTGCGCGCCGCCAGCCTGATCAAGGACAACCACGCCGCGCTGGCCCAGGCCATGAGCGCCGACTTTGGCCACCGCGCCATCTACCACTCGATGACGGCCGACGTGATGACCACCATCAAGATGCTGCACTACTCGGCCGAGAACCTGGCGCAGTGGATGCAGGCCGAGGCCGTGGAGACCCCGGCACCTGGCATCAAGGGCTGGATCCAACCGCAACCGCTGGGCGTGGTGGGCATCATCAGCCCGTGGAACTTCCCCATCAACCTGGCGTTTGGACCGCTATCGGGTGTGTTTGCGGCGGGCAATACGGCGTTGCTCAAGCCTTCGGAGCTGACGCCACGCACCTCTGACCTGTTTGCCGAACTCGTGGGCCGTTACTTCGACGCCATGGAGTTTGGCGTGGTGCTGGGCAACGCCGAAGTTGGTGCCAGCTTCAGCGGCCTGGCGTTCGACCACCTGGTGTTCACCGGCAGCACCACCGTGGGCCGCCACGTGATGCGTGCCGCCGCCGACAACCTGGTGCCAGTGACGCTAGAGCTGGGCGGCAAGTCGCCCGTGGTGGTGGACGATGATGCCGACATCCAGGTTGCGATGGAGCGTACGCTGACCGTGAAGACCTTCAACGCCGGCCAGATCTGCATCTCGCCCGACTACATGCTTGTGCCGCAGAAACAGGTGGATAGCTTGGTGGCCACGGCGCAGCGCTTCATGGCCAAGGCCTTCCCCACGCTGCAGGACAACACCGAATACACCGCCATCATCAGCGACCGGCATTTTGAGCGCCTGGCCCATCTGCTGGCCGATGCCGCGCAAAAGGGCGCACGTGTGCTGAGCCTGGCGCCCGCCGGTGAACCCGCCTTTGATGCGGCCACACGCAAGATGGCGCCGCACCTGGTGCTGGACGTGAGCGACAACATGCAGATCATGCAGGAAGAAATCTTCGGCCCGCTGCTGCCCATCAAGACCTACAGCGACCGCAGCGAACCCGTGGCCTACATCAACGCCCACCCACGTCCCTTGGCCGCGTATTACTTTGGCAACGACCCGGTGCGCCAGCAAGCGTTTGCCCTAAACACC
This sequence comes from Variovorax sp. HJSM1_2, assembly GCF_049316285.1. NCBI lineage: Bacteria > Pseudomonadati > Pseudomonadota > Betaproteobacteria > Burkholderiales > Comamonadaceae > Variovorax > Variovorax sp. HJSM1_2. The sequence goes on from NZ_JBMOXA010000004.1 coordinate 229,714, forward strand.
ACCTCGGGTGCGCTGGTGTTCAATGACGTGATGACCCATGTGTCGATTGAAACCCTGCCCTTCGGCGGTGTGGGCGGCTCGGGCACGGGCGCCTACCACGGCATCCACGGTTTCCGCCGTTTCAGCCATGCCAAGGCGGTGGTGCAGCAGAGCGCAGACGGCGCCTCGGGCCTGCGTTTACGCGCCCCTTACGCCGACAAGTTGCAGCAGTTGATGGCGCTCGTCGGCTAAGCGACTTCAGCGAAATCAGGCCACACGTACCACGGAAACCCCGTGGTCGGCCAGGCGCAGCACCACGGTGGCGCCCACCGGCAACACATTCGTCAGATCCGGCGAGACCACAAAAATTTTGCCCAGCGCGGTCTCGAAGGTGTATTCGAAAAAGCTGCCCAGGTAGGCCGACTTGAGCAGCGTGGCGGGCAGGCTGGTGGCGTCAGCGCTGGCGGCAGCACCAATGTGCCAAGCCTCGGGCCGCACCGCCACCTTCACCGGGCCAGCCGCCACGCCTGGGCGTGCGGCCAGGGTGATGGGGCCCAACTGCACGCGGCCATCGGCGTCGGCCGTGCCGGGAAACAGCATGGCCTCGCCCATGAAGCCAGCCACAAATTCGCTTTGTGGGCGCTCGTACATGTCTTGCGGCGTGCCGCTTTGGGCAATCAGGCCCTGGTTCATCACGATGATCTGGTCGCTCACGGCCAAGGCTTCGCTCTGGTCGTGGGTGACGTAGGCCACGGTGAGTTTCAGGCGTTGCTGCAGCGAGCGGATTTCTTCACGCATTTCGCGGCGCAGGCGTGCGTCGAGGTTGGACAGCGGCTCGTCGAACAACAGCACCGCAGGCTCCAGCACCAAGGCGCGCGCCAGCGCCACACGTTGTTGCTGGCCGCCCGACAGCTCACTCGGCAAACGGTCGTCAAAACCCACCAGCCCTACGCCATTCAACACCTCGCGCGCGCGGCGAGTGGCTTCGGCCTTGGGCACATTGCTCATCTTCAAACCGTAGCAGACGTTCTCCAACACGTTCATGTGCGGAAACAGTGCATAACTCTGGAACACCAGGCTGACGTTGCGGTCCGCCGGACCCAGCGTGGTCACGTCTTTGCCGTCGATGAAGATCTGCCCGCCGCTGGGCGACTCCAGCCCCGCAATCATGCGCAGCGTGGTGGTTTTGCCGCAGCCGGAGGGGCCGAGTATGGTGGTCAACGTACCCTTGGGCACCACAAAGTCAATGCCCTTGACGGCCAGTGGCGCCGCTGCATCGCTGCCGTAGCGCTTGGTCACGCCCTTGAATTCGATCCCGTGGTTCATGCCATTCCCTTGCTTCAATTCTGTACGTTATTGCTATCGATAGAGAAGCTGCTCACGCTTGCTTAGAAAGCGCTGCAGCCCTATTTCTTTTAAATCACGGAGATCAGAGTGCCGTGGGCTGCACCACCGGCGCACCCGCTGCCACCTTGCGCCGGCCGAGCTTGCGCTCACCCACCAACAACTGGATCAGGCCAATCACCGCCGACATCAGAATGATCAGCGTGGTGCAGTAGGCCAGTGCCACGCCGTAGTCGCCATTGCCCACGCGGCCAATGATGTAGGTGGTGGCCAACTCGTTCTCGGCCGTGACCAAAAACACCACGGCCGACACCGTGGTCATGGCGCGCACAAAGCTGTAGACCAGAGCCGCCACCAGGGCAGGCTTGAGCAGCGGCAGCACCACATGGAACAGCGTCTGCAGTGTCGACGCGCGCAGCATCAGCGAGGCTTCGTCGAGTGAACGGTCCAACTGCTTGAACGCCGCCGTGCCCGCACGCACACCCACCGGCAGGTTGCGGAACATAAAACACAACACGATGATCAGCCCCGTGCCCGTCAACTCAAACGGCGGCACGTTGAACGCCAGGATGTAGCTCACGCCCAGCACCGTGCCGGGAATGGCAAAGGCCAGCAGCGCCAAGAACTCGAACAGGCCCTGGCCCTTGAATTCGGTGCGTGCCAGCAGGTAGGCAATCAACAAACCGATGAAGGCGGTGATGGGCGCGGCCGCACCCGCCAGCTTCAGCGTGGTGAACAACGAGTTCCAGGCCGTGCCCGCCCACACCAGGCCAAACTGGCCCCACTCCAGGCCAAACGCGGTGCGGAAGTGGTTCAGCGTGAAGGTGTAGTCGCGGCCCCAGGTCTGCACAAAACCGCCGGCAAACGCGAACAGGTAAACAATCACGGTGAACGCCAGCCAGGGCATGGCCACACACATGATGGTGCGGCGCACACCATCGGGCAGCGCCATGGCGATGCCCGAGTCGCCCTTGCCGCTGACCGTGGTGTAGTTTTTCTTGCCCAACACACCACGCTGAATGGCAAACACCACCAAGGCAAACAGCGTGAGTATCCAGGCCAACGAGGCGGCCCGGCCCTGGTCGTACTGCGCGCCGACAATCGCAAAGAAGATGTCGGTCGACAACACCGAGAACTGTCCCCCCACCACGATGGGGTTGCCGAAGTCGGCAATGCTTTCAATGAAACCCACCAGGAAGGCATTCGCCAGGCCGGGCTTGAGCAGCGGCAGCGTCACCGTCCAGAAGGTTTTGCTGCGGCTGGCACGCATGGTTTGCGCGGCCTCTTCCAGGCTCGGCGCCACACCTTGCACCACGCTGCGCATGATCATGAAGGCGATGGGCGTGAAGGCGAACATCTGCGCAATCCAGATGCCCAACATGCCGTAGAACCAGCGCGTGGGCTCAATGCCAAACGCGTATTCCAGAAACTGGTTGACCACACCGGCGCGGCCAAACAGCAAGATCAGACCCAAGCCCACGACAAACGGCGGCGTGATGATGGGCAGCAGCGCCAGCACCTTCAGCGGGCCTTGCAGCTTGCGGCTGCCACGCTCGGCCATCAGCGCCAGCATGGTGCCCAGCACCACGGTGCCGGTAGCTGTTAGCAGCGCCAACACCAGCGTGTTCCAGGCCACACCGCAGCGCACACCGCCGGTGACGCAACTCAAGCCCCAGACACGCTCGTTGCCTACACGCGCCATCAGCGCGGCGATGGACCACTGGCCGTCTTCATTCAGGAACGCGCCGTACAAGGCCTTGGTGACCGGGTAAGCGATGAACAGCAGCATCAACACACCGCAGCCGACCACGCTGGCCGAGACAAACAGATCACCCTTGAAATAACCGCGCCGCGCCAGGCCAAACGCCGACAACATGACCAGCGCCAGCAGGGCCACAAAAGCACCAATGCCCATGCCGAACTGGTTGACCGCCAGCTCACCAAAACTATTGTTGAAAGCGGTGAAGGACCAGCCGCGTGCGCCGATCAAAAATCCGCTGGCCGCCAGGCCCAGCCCGCCGACCAAACCGCCGGCCAACAGCCAGGCGCCCTGCGCTTTGCCAGGCGTTTGCAACGCGCCCACGGCCGCCAGCAACAGGCCGGCCACGCCCACCAGCAGCCAAGGCCGGCTCATGGTCAGTGCCTGCACCACGCCGTTGGCGGCGTCGCCCTCGGTGAACACCTGGCCCAGCACGCCATACCAGGCCGAGTCCTGGATGGCGTACCAGGGCAGCAATACATAGGCCAACAGGCCCAGAACGATCCAGACATGGACCACGATGTTTGAGTTTTTCTTCACCACTTGACCCAGGCTCGTTCAAGACAAGATGGCAGTCGCCTCCCGCGTCTGCCATCACTCACACACCTCAAGGCTACTCTGAACAAGTCGCAGCGTGTGGGACTTGTTCAGCGATACCTTACTAGCGCGGCAACGAGTTGACGTCTTTTTCCCAACGCGCAATCAGGCGGCGGCGTTCGGTGCTCGCGCCGTATTTGGCGTAGTCGTAGTTGATCATCTTGATCTTGCGGAAGTCGGGCACGTTGGGGTCGACGGCGGTGTTCTTGTTCGACGGCAGTTGGAACTGCTTGGCCGCGGCGCCAAAGGCCTGCGCCTGCGGCGTCAGCGCCCATTCGTAGAACGCCTTGGCCGTGGCCAGGTTGCGTGCGCCTTTGATGATGCTCATGGAGCCGATCTCGGCACCCGTGCCTTCGGACGGTGTGACCGTCTCTATGGGGAAGCCCTGCATTTTTTCTTGCGGCGCGTCGTGCACAAAGCTGATCGACACCGCTGTTTCGCCACGCGCCACCGCCTTGATCGGGCCGGTGCCCGAACGTGTGTAGGCGCTGACGTTTTTATGCAGGCCCTTCAGGTACTCAAAAGCCTTGTCTTCACCCATCAACTGCACCAGCGTGGCGATCATGGTGTAGGCCGTGCCGCTGGAAGCCGGGTTGGCCACCTGGATGTCGCCCTTGTAGATGGGCTTGAGCAAATCGGCCCAGCTGGTGGGCGCGGGAATCTTCTTCTTGGCCAACAGCTCGGTGTTGTAGCCAAAGCCCAAGGGGCCAGAATAAATGCCCACAGTCTTGTAACCCGACTGCTGCGCCTGTTGTTGCGCCCAAGGGTAAAGCTGCGCCAAGCTGGGCGATTTATATTCCACCGTGAGACCAGATTCGGCCGCTTGCAAGTGCGGATCACCCGTGCCGCCAAACCACACATCCGTCTTGGGGTTGTCTTTTTCTGCAATCAGTTGCGCCAGCGCTTCGCCCGAACCCTTGAGCGACAGGTTCACCTTGGTGCCCGTGGTCTTGGCGTAGACGGTGGCAATCATATTGCACCATTCGGCTTGTACCGAGCAGATGATGTTGACCTGGCCTTGTGCCGCTGCGCCGAAGGATGCGCCTGCAATGGCTGCCATGGCAGCGCATTTTTTGAATACTTTCACGTTGTTTCCTGGTAATTTGGTTACGGGCAGGAGCATCACTTTATGACAGTTTTTTGACAACCGGGAAAACACCATAAATACAAGCACTTACAAAGGCCGCTGTTGTTCCGCGTGCGAAACCGCACTTTTTAAAAGCATGAAACTAAGTTACATTGCCAGCCTGACTTCAATCTACACACCATGAGCTTTGACCTAGTCCTTTTTGGCGGCACCGGCGACCTCGCCTGGCGCAAACTGATGCCCGCGTTGTTCCAGGCGTTCCGTCACGGCACGCTGCCCGCAGAGGGCCGCATCACCGGTGTGGCGCGCGACGACATGAGCCACGAGCAATACCGCACGCTGATCCAGTCTCGCTTCAACAGTGTGGAGGGCGCCAAGCGCCCGTCCGATGAAGAGTTCCAGCGCTTTGCCGCCCTGCTGCACTACGTGCGGCTAGACGCCTCCAAGGCCGAAGACTTCCAGCGCCTGCGCAACCATCTGGAAGAACGCAACGCCGACACCGTGGTGATGTACGTGGCCACCGCGCCCGGCCTGTTCACCACCGTGTGTGAGCAACTCGCCACGGCCGGGCTCAACACGCCGAAAACCCGCATCGTGCTGGAAAAGCCGCTGGGCCACGACCTGGCCTCGAACCGTGCCATCAACCAAACGGTGCGCAAGGCGTTCAACGAAAACCAGATCTTCCGCATAGACCACTACCTGGGCAAACCTTCGGTGCAAAACCTGTTTGCGCTGCGTTTTGGCAATGCATTGTTTGAACCCATGTGGCGCCGCGAACACATCGCCAACATCCAGATCACCATCTCCGAAGACCTGGGTGTGGAAAAGCGCGGAGCCTTCTACGAAAACACCGGCGCACTGCGCGACATGGTGCAAAACCACGCCTTGCAATTGCTGTGCGCCGTGGGCATGGAGCCGCCCATCAACGCCCATGCCGATGCCATCCGCGACGAAAAGCTCAAGGTGCTGCGCTCGCTGAAACCCTGGACCAGCGAAACGCTGACACACCACGTGGTGCGCGGCCAATACAGCGCTGGCGCCGTGGGCGGCACGGCCGTGCCCGGCTACCGCGCCGAGTTCGGTGTCGACCCGCAAAGCCACACCGAAACCTTTGTTGCGCTGCGCACCGAAATCGCCAACTGGCGCTGGGCCGGTGTGCCGTTCTACATCCGCACCGGCAAACGCCTGGCCGGGCGCGATGCACACATAGAGGTGAACTTCCGCCCTATGCCACACGCCATCTTTGCCAACACAGGCAACACCGCCAACCGCCTGGTGATCAACCTGCAACCCAAGGACGGGCTGGAACTTCACTTGATGGCCGAAGGCCAGGGCACGCGTTCGGGCAGCGCGGGCCAGACCCTGGTGCCGGTACAGCTGGACCTGGACTTCGACAAACGTTTTGGCGCCGAACGTGTGGGCGCGTACGAGCGCCTGTTGCTCGACGTGCTGGACGGCCGCCTGAATCTGTTTGTGCGCAGCGACGAACAAGAAGCCGCCTGGCGCTGGGTCGAGCCCATCCTCAACCATTGGAAAAACGACACCGTGGGCCCACGCCTCTACGCCGCCGGGACCTGGGGCCCGAGTGCTTCCAGCGCCATGATTGCGCGTGATGGTTTCTGCTGGAGCGAAGAGTGCTGAGCACGCCTTATGTGGCCATCGAGTTCTTCCATGCTTGACCGTCTCAAAGCCTCGTTGTCCTCACTCGCGCCGGCCGAGCAGCGTGTGGGGCGCCTGGTGCTGGCCGACCCTAGGGCGTTTGCCAACCTGCCGGTGAGCGAACTGTCGGACCGTGCACACGTCAGCAAACCCACCGTGGTGCGCTTTTGCCGCAGCATGGGCTACGACGGCCTGAGCGACTTCAAACTCAAACTCGCGGGCAGCGTGAGTGAAGGTGTGCCCTTCATCCACCGCAGCGTGGACGCGGACGACAAAACCAGCGACGTTATGGTCAAGGTGATAGACAACGCCGTTGCCGCGTTTTTGAAGTACCGCAACGACGCCAGTTCCTCCGCACTCGAAAGAGCCGCGGAGGCGCTGACCGGAGCGGTACAGGCCGGGCGGCGGGTGGAGTTTTACGGCGCCGGCAACTCCGGCATCGTGGCGCAGGACGCACAACACAAATTCTTCCGCCTGGGTGTGCACACCATCGCCTACAGCGACGGCCACATGCAGGTCATGGCCGCGTCGATGATGACCGCCGGCGACTGCCTGGTGGTGATCTCCAACTCGGGCCGCACACGCGACCTGATGGACGCTTGCGACATCGCGCGCAAGAACGGCGCCACCACCATCGTCATCACCGCCAGCGGCTCGCCCCTGGCCGCCGCGGGCCACATCCACCTGGCGGCCAACCACCCCGAGGGTTATGACCGCTACAGCCCCATGGTGTCGCGCCTGCTGCACCTGACCATAGTCGACATCCTGGCCACCAGCGTCGCCCTGCGCATTGGCGGCACACACCTGCAGCCCAAGCTGCAGGAGATGAAGAACAATCTGCGCAGCAAGCGCTACACCTGAGCGCGCCGAAACCGGCGCACAAAGGCCAGCCGCTGCGGCAGAATCAAAACCTCAGCCACCGCAGCCCGTGGGAGCCATCAAGTCCCAGGACCCCTCATGCTGACACTACGCGCGTTTTTGAAGCTCCTCGGTTTTGCCGCGTTAGCCGTTTTGTACAACGCGCTGGCCGCCACCACCATCAGAGAACTATGGCAGCCCATGCCAAGCTGGTGGGACCCCAGCCTGGTCAAGCTCGGCGTTTCTGTCGCGACCAGCCAGCTGGCCTGGATGCAGCTCATACACGGGCTGTCGCTGCTGGCGGCAGCGCTCCCCGTGGCCTTGGGCATTCACCTGGCCAAGCTGCAGCAGCCCGTGGTGCTGGCATTTCTGCTGTCGTTGGCTGCGCTGGTGATGCCCAATATGCTGCTGGCCTACTCCAGCTACCTGGACTTGAGCTTGAGGATGAAATGCCTAATGGTGCTGGACCTGCTGAAGTTCAGCTTCACCCTGCCCTTGCTGGTGTGGCTGCTGCAACCCTGGCGCACCTCGCCAAGCAGCTCCGAAAGCATGGCTTGAAAACTCGCACTGCGCTTCTGTTAGCGATTCTGCTGGCGCCCAGCATGGCGCCGGCCGCGCCGCAAGATCCGCTGGCAGCCAAGGCCAGCAGTTACGGCTGTTTTTCCTGCCATGGCATGGTGCGCAAACAGGTCGGCCCGGGCTTTGCGCAGATTGCCGAGCGCTACCGCAAAGCCCCCGCGCCCCCGGAACAACTGGCCAGCAAAATCCGCAATGGCAGCGTGGGCACATGGGGCCGCGTGATCATGCCGCGCCAGCGGCAGGTGAGCGAAGCCGATGCTCAAGCGCTGGCGGTATGGGTGTTGTCGCAGCCGCCGCCCCCACCCTGATTCCACGCTCGGCGGGAAGTGCGCCATCGCCACCCCGTGTGGCATACTTCCGGCCCCTTATCAGCAGATAGCAGAAGCCCCGAAATGGAAACCGAAGTCGCTCCCCAAGTCCTCACCGTCATCAACGAGGAGCGGTTGTCCGGCGCCAAGCTCACCCCGGTCGACATCATCGTCAAGATGGGTGTTTTTGACGGCCGTGAACGCGCTTACGAACACGCATGGCTGGCCTCGGGCGACATCATCATCGCCACCGTCTGGGGTGAACATGTGAGCCTTGGCGCTGAGGGGCAATGGTTCAGCATCGAATCGCTGGATCCGCAACAACGTATTGGTGGCGGCACCCGCTCACCCAGCCAAGCCCAACGTGCCACGGACCGCATCGCCCTGCTGCGCCGTGCATTCAAGGAAGAAAAGACCTTCCGCGCGGTGCTGCAGACCAACCGCGTCGCGATCGCCGAACTCGAAACCGACAAGGCCGCCAAGGTGTCCACACGTGTGCGTGACCCCGAAGAATGGCACGTCGCCGCCTGGGAAGGCGAACAACAAATCGCCGTGCTGGTGCGCGGCCCGCGCGGCTGGATGCCCAGCGCCGACGAGATCCAAGCCGCGCGCGCACGTTGCGGCATTCCCGCGCTGGACCTGGCCAGCCTGGAGGCCGCCAAAAACGTCTCGCAAGACGAACTGCAGAGCGCAGCCATCGAATACGTCACCAAACATTTCCGCGGCTACGGCTACAAGGCCGAAAACGTGGCCGAGCAAAACACCGGCGTGCACATCGAGGTGTCGAACAACAAGGGCGCGATGCTGCTGAAGGTGGCGATCAAAGGCGTTTCGCGCGGTGTGCCCTCTTTCCGCCTGACCCCCGAAGAACTCGCCGGCTCCAAACGCGAGCCCCTGTGGCGTCTGCTGGTGGTGAACGACGCCCTGGGCGCGGCCCCGACACACAAGATCTTCAAGCCAGCCGAAATCCACCAGGCCGAAGGTTACGACCCGCAGTAAGCGTTCCGCCCCCGTGCACACCCTCGCCGCACTGCGTGCCGGTGAACTCAGCGGCATTCAAAGGCTGGACCTGTCCTGCGGCCTGGTCGAGTTCCCGCGCGAAATTTTTGCGCTCGCAGACAGCCTGGAGGTGCTCAACCTTTCGGGCAATGCGCTGACCAGCCTGCCCGATGATTTGCCCCGGCTGCACCGGCTGCGGGTGATCTTCTGCTCCGACAATTCGTTCACCACCTTGCCGCCGGTGCTGGGCCAATGCGCGCAGCTGGAGATGCTGGGGTTCAAAGCCAACCGGATCGAACACGTGCCGGCAGAGTCCCTGCCGCCGCGCCTGCGTTGGCTCATCTTGACCGACAACTGCATAGAACAGTTGCCCGCAGCCATTGGCCACTGCCATGGTTTGCAAAAGCTGATGCTGGCGGGCAACCGCCTGACACAGCTGCCGGCTGAATTGGCACAGTGCCGCGCATTGGAGCTGCTGCGCATCGCCGCCAATCGGTTGGACGCCCTGCCCGAGTGGCTGCTCGGCATGCCGCGCCTGAGCTGGCTCGCTTGCGCCGGCAACCCCATGGAAAGTGCCGTGCCTGCCCCAGCCCCTGCGGCCCGCGCCATCCACTGGCACGAGATCAGCATAGGCCAACTGCTGGGAGAAGGCGCCTCGGGCCTGATCTACCAAGCCCAGTGGCAGCGCGATGGTGATAACGCGAGCATGCCGGTGGCCGTGAAGCTGTTCAAAGGCGAAGTGACCAGCGATGGTTGGCCGCAGAACGAAATGGCCGCCAACTTGGCCGTGGGCCAGCACCCCAACCTGATACCCATGGCGGGCCCACTGGCCGATCACCCGCAAGGCCGGGCTGGCCTGGTGCTGCACTTCATACCGCTGCACTACAAAACACTGGCGGGCCCGCCTAGCCTGGCTTCGTGCACACGCGACGTGTATGCGCCCGGCACCTCGTTCAGCCCGGCGAATGCCTTCAACATTGCCAGCGGTGTAGCCGCTGCCGTGGCCCATCTGCATACGCGCGGACTGTTGCATGGCGACCTCTACGCCCACAACCTGCAATGCGACGACCAAGGCCACTGCCTGCTAGGCGACATGGGCGCCGCCTCGTTCCTGCCGCCACAGCGCGCGCCGTCGCAAAACCTGCAGCGGCTGGAAGCACGCGCCTTTGGCTGCCTGCTGGAAGAACTGCTGCTGCGGGTGCAGCCGTCTTTGCCCGAGGCGATACGCCAAGCCTGGTCCAGCTTGCGCGACGACTGCCTGCAGCCCACCGTGGCTGCGCGCCCCTTGTTCGCCGAAATCTTGCAAAGGCTGCAAGCCTCGTGTTCTCTGCCAATAAAGTCGTAGACATGGCAATAGAGTCGTAGACATTGCAATAAAGTCATAGACACGAATTATTGCGACCTAGGCTTAGAGCGCCTGCTAGGATGTTCGCTCTCGGCCACTTGCGGACATTCACATCACTCAATGAGCAACCCGAAACGACAGTTGCATCGGTTCTTCAGCAAGCTGGAGGCGGAGATGACAGTATTGGAGTCCTCGCCCCGTCGAGATTGGGTTGACCGCGCTCTACCTTGGCTGATACTCGTACTTGCGCTAGTCGCATTTGCAACAGGCGCTCATGCACTGGTTGGCGCCGAATACTGTTATCGGGGACGTGGTTCATACACCTGCGTAACTGGCGTTACCGCACAGCTCCAGGGGGCAGCGACACTCGCTGTAGCAGGTGCGCTCGCCCTGGTTCCGCTTTTCCGATGGTCGGCAAAAAAGGTGGCAGTCATCTTAGTGCTCGCGGCCACTGCTTTCGGCCTTTTGATTGCTTCGCTGTTGCTTCGTTAATCACTGCCTTGGCGTACCGGGAAGGTCGGCGAGAGCCCGACTGAGTCGGCTAGGTATCAGGCAGAATCTGGCCAGAACCGGACAATCGCACCACCTTAAACAACGCAAATGGACGCACTTGTTTTTGCCTTTGGCCTCGTGTTAGATGCCATCTTGATGTTCACGGGAAGAGCTGTTGTTTTTGGGCTGTCTTCAGGGAGGTGGCGAGGCGTAAACCTCGCCGGCGATGAAGCTCGAATCTATGGGCGGGCCGGAGCACTATCTTTTGTCCGTGATGGACAGAGAGTTGTGACAGGATTAGGTCTTTCTGCCGTAGGTGGACTTTTCTATTTTTTCTTGCTGCTTGTGGTGGCTTGGGTCGGCATCTTATTTAGCGGCTGACGACCAATAGCGGGCCTTGCTCCAATGACAAAAATTTCAAGACCAAACTCGCCGGTCAGAGCGTTGCTCTTTGGCTCTGCGATGTTCCTTGCCGTTGCCGTAGGTGGCTGGCACATCCGTTCCGTGGGACTTGAAACTGGTGTTTTAGAGTTTGGCGGCAAAGCAAAGAAGGCTGTTCTTAGAGAAGTTGAACCTGCGGCGTTCGCTTTCTGGGAGTCTTTCTTCTTCTGGCAAGTTGCGGTCTGCTCTGTGTTCGGCGTCTCCGGTCTCGTGCTTAGCTGGCGACTAGCAAAGAGAAGCAGTTCTGTGTTTTGAGGCTCGAAGCGAGTCTTAAATGACCGCTTCGGAGCGAACTGCATAGCTGCTTTGGGCCCTAAGTTGCCGTCCGCTTTCGAACCACTAAAGACAGCCACGAAGCGAGAGCAGTCACTCAACCGCCCCTCAAAAGTACGTACTTTTGACTCAATTCGGTCATTCCTACGGCTCCAAATCAGCCTTTCGCCAGCGAGCGCAAAGGGCATCGAACCTGCCAGCGGACGGCATCGATAGCTGTAGCTGTATAGGCTGTCGACGCCATGGCAACCAAGATAGCGGAATCGGTGGTAGCGCCGAACAAACCACTGCTCTAGCAATCGCGAATACTCGCTGTGCAATGAGGCGCAGGCCAACGATCTACTGCCATCGATGCAACAAGTGCTGAGCGGCATCAAAAAGCGCCTCTTTCGCGGCCGGTGATACAGGCGCATTCCTCAGCAGTCGGACATCGTCTTTGAGCATGTGCAGTAGAGGGAGCGTGCTGCTCGCTTCTGCACACACTTGGCTGAAATCTTCCTCGCCTACGTAGACCAATATGACGCCATGGGACCGCAAATTCCGCACAGCTTCAGCGGCGATTTGGTTCCTGCGCGTTTCTACATCCTGCTGGGCTTCTACAAGCTGATTTTCAAGCTCGGCAATGCGCTCCTTCAGCGCTTGGATGGTGGAGGGTTGTGCGTATGGTTCGGACATAGCGTCTTCTTGGCTCTGTGTCGGGCAACTGGTCTTTCGGATGCATCCAATCGTACTTGGATTCATTTTTCATACGCTTGCGCGAACGCGGTTATGGGCTGGCCTGGACTAGCTACTCGAGCTGAAGATGACCTTCGCCATGCTTCTTGCCCAGTACCGGTCCCTGAGTGAAAAAAGGGGCCGCAGGCGCGGCCCCAAGCACGTACTCCATTCAACTTGCGCGAATAGCCGCAAGCGGCTGTCGGCTCATTGCGTCGGGAGTTCGGATTACGCGGAGCAGCACGGCGAGAAGTATTCGCTCGGGCTTCATAGCGTGACCATCGTCAGCTTGCGTCAGTAAACGCGATGCACCTGCAGCAAGCGATCATTCTCATTCGGCCCGCGTGCGTTGATCCAACGTGGGGGGATGTCTTCGACCAAGGTGCAGATAAAAAGTGATTTGGTGAGCCAATCCCATGGTCCAGCGGTGACTTGAAAGACGGGGGCTAGCCGCGTTTTGTTTGGCACGTAGATGCCCTGGTTGTGGATCACAATCATCGTTCCGTCTTCTACCCGAAGACGGTAAAGCGCGTTAATCCACTCCACACCATCGGGTCGCACAACGGGCAAATCGGCTCCGCCGGGAATCACACTGCCACGAAGGCCACCGCGACCTTCAAAGCGCCCGCCAACGATAGGCCAGGCCTTGCCATGCATGCCGAGTGGCCCCTTTTCACTGCGGCCCATGGACTCTGGATTGGAACAGGTGACCACCAGGTCCATGACGTGTTCTGTCCGAACGGGGTCGTAGTTTTTGCCGCGGTATCGACCCGGGTCGAAACGCAACGCTTCTTCTTGTTGCGCACCCAAAAGTTCCGGATTATTGGTCCCAGCCGCACCGGCACTGCCAACTGTCATGGCAACGCCTGCCGCCAAAACATCTCTCCGATTTGTCTTCATAAGTCCTCGCGTTTCCTAGGTTTTTCGACGCATCGCGCCAAAGGAACAAATCTCGGGAAGGCCGAATATGTCCCTTCCCAATCCTCATCCCGCCAACGACCAGCACCGCATAAGACATCTCCTCCATGTGCTAGATCGTTAACTAGCTTAATTAGTTTGACTGCTGCGGGTCTTGTACAAAACGATGGATGAGGGAATACGCTGAGACCGCCTAGAGGTCACGGTTACTCAGCCTCCGCCGTAGATGTGAAGCCCAATTTGGTTGGGCAATCCAATAGACTTCGGGGGATGACCAAACACACACAGACCGCCGCTCTGGAGCCATCCCCAAGCCCTAATGCTGAGGGTGACGTTTCCCTGCGCGACGTTCTCGGTTTTCAGTTGGTCGCGGCATCGCTCGTGACGAATGCCATGTTTGAAGAGGCTGCGGGGAAGCCGTTGGGAATGAGCCGAGTGGACTATGCCGTGCTCATGCTCATACGCGAAAGCCCCGGCTTATCTGGCTCGTCGCTCGCCCAAACTTTGGCGGTCACCCCGCCTTACATCGCCGGCCGGCTCGCGAGTCTGCAGAGCCGTGGGTTGATTACTCGCTCGGCGAGCAAGGTGGATCGCCGAGCCCAAGTGTTGAAACTCACTGCGGCCGGTATGCGCCTTTGCGAAACGGCGACCAGCCGTTTGGTCATCGCTGAGCGGGCCATCAGCCAGCGCCTCAGTCCCGGCGAAACATTGATGCTGCGAGAGATGTTGTTGAAGATCGCCAGCATGTAAGTCCATCGCGGGTGAAACGCCATTGTTCGCGTCGCCCGATGCGCTGCAGCTTTTTCCATAGCGCGTCCTAGCGCATCTTCCGTTATCCGCATCTCGCCGTTCCGATTCTGGGACGGTGGGGACACGTTCGTTCCGTTCTAGTTGACTACGTGTACTCCCGGGGTAGGCTCCATCGTCTTGTGCAAAAAGCCATGAGAGATGGTTAGTAAAGTAAACCTTCATCTTGCATGCCGCGTGGCGTGCAGATGCTGACCGTCGATTCTTTCGAAAACTACTACTAGGAGGCATGCTCTTATGCATTACAACGAACGCTTGGCTCGTCGCGCGGACAGGTCCGCCCTGTTTCTATATGCCACAGCTCTTTATGCTGTTGCCGCCGTTCTCTCCGGCTGCGGAGGTGGCAGCAGCGACAGCGCCTTGGCAGTGCGGGAGAAGACACTGGCTCAGGCTTGCGCCGAATACCGACCCAGCACGCTACCGCACGGCGCGAAGTTCACAAAGACCGAGCTTCGTGCCGCCAACGGCTTTCTGCCTGAGACGTGTGCCGTTCGTGGGGTGATCGTGTCATCGGCCGCGTCGACCATCAACTGGGTCATCGACCTCCCTGATCCGTCCAAGTGGAATGGCAAAACCTTGACGATAGGCGGCAGCGGTTTCGATGGCTTCATCCCCTCCGATTCGCAGTGGCACCACTGGCTGGTTGGCGAGTCGGCAACGCCATACGTCAAGATCAGCTCCGACTCTGGCCATCAGATCGAAGGCTTTTACCCCTGGGGCCTCGATGAGGCCGCCATCCGAAACCATGCCTTCGATGCAAACCATTTTTCTCTGGAGATTGGCACGCAGGTGGCCAAGGAGTTCTACGGCAAGGCGCCTACCCGCCGGTACATGATGGGCCAGTCCAACGGCGGGCGACAAGGCTTGATCTCTGCACAACGTTATCCGGCCGACTACGACGGCATTGTCTCGATGGAGCCGGCGATGAGCCAGCAGGGACATCAAGTCAACATGGGCGACCTGATGAAGTGGATTTTCGCTTCGAAAGACAACTGGCTCAGCCCGGCCAAGACAGAACTGTTCGCGGCAGCAGAGATCGCGGCTTGTGACGCGCTGGATGGCGTCAAAGACGGGATCATCAGCAATGTTGCAGCCTGCAGCTACATTCCGTCCGATTTGCTGTGCCAGGGTGCGGACAACGACACCTGCCTCACGGCGGGCCAGGTCGAGACAATCCGCAGAATCTATAGCGACCATAAAGTACAGGTCACACTCGCCAATGGGGTGACTGGCTACCCGCGCTTCGGTCGTAGCGGAGCCGCATCCTCCGACTGGAAGAGTTATCTCTTCGGCAGCTCTTTCGACTCACCAGGGTTTAACTACATTGCGCCACTGGAAGCCGCTAAAGTGGTGGAGAACAATCCGGACGTCGACCTGATGTCCCATGACCCCACCCTCTTTGCGGCCCAGTACCTCAAGCTGTCGAACATGATCGATGGCAACAACCCTGACATCAAGGCCTTCGCCGACAAGGGCGGGAAGCTGCTCCTCTGGTATGGCATGGCAGATTCATGTGTGAGCGTGTACCGCGCAGCGGACTGGTTCAAGGAAGTGACATCGGTGGTGGGTGAAGCCAAGACGCGCAACTTCGCCCGCTTCTTGACGTCCCCTGGTGTGAGCCACGAACTGGATGGTCCAGGAGCGGGTTCTGCGGACCTTCTGGCCGCCTTGGACGCCTGGGTGGAGCGCGGTGAGGCCCCCAATGCTCTAGTCGCATCCAAATATGAGGCCGCCCAGAGCGTCACTGCGAAACGAGGCGCCCCCGTTCTTCAGCGCCCTTTGTGCGAGTATCCGAAGTTTCCCCGGTACACCTCCGGCGATCCCGCCAAGGCTTCCAGCTTCGTCTGCTCTGAAACCTGAAATTGACTGGTTGGCGACAGCCCTTGGCACTTTAAGAAGGACACAACTTGCTCACTGTCGCCCAGCCCACCGTACCTGAAACCATTGTGGGCCTTGGCAGCGATTGGCTGTTGTATGCCTCCCTGTCGGGAGGGTATAGCCGGTCGGAGATGCTGAGTCCTGCACTGGTGATTGCGCCTAGCAATGCACCCGTGCAGATCGCTGTCGACGACCTGCTCCCTCGTACCAGCCCGATGTTCTTTCACGCGGCGGGTAAATGGAGTTCTGCCAAATCCTCCTTTATCGCGATCCTGTATTGCGACCCCATGACCGAGGCCGGCATGGTGGTGCATCGGAACGCGCGGGCTGCATTGGCGCCGTGGCGAACGGTGTTCGACCACGGTGCGGTGCTGCGCGGGTTGCTCACCAGTGCTTCCGCAACCCCTACATCTGTGGAGAGTTGGGTTCAGCGGGTACGAGACGGGCTGTTTGCCGACGAGCTCGTGCGCCCGACGGTAGACCCAAGGCTTCTCGTGGCTGCGCAATACATCGGCGCGAATCCAGAGGGCCGATTGGCGGCCGAGGCCCTCAGCCGGGAGAGCGGCTTGTCTGCCGTGCATCTCAGACAATTGTTTCGCCGTAGTACCGGCATGACTTTAAGCCGGTACCAGGTTTGGCAACGCTTCCGCAGCATGACAAGCACCGCTTGCATCACGTCCAGACACCGCCACAGTGTTCAAGCCAGCCAAGCACTCCATGACGCCGGCTTCTTTGATATGCCGCATGGAACTCGCGCGCTGCAACGCTTTTTAGGCATGACCCCGAAAGCCGCGCTGAGCCCAGAAATTCAGTTTATTGACTGCCGCCGCAACGGCGTTGAAGCCCTTGGCACAAGCCGGCGGTCAGGTTCCTAAGTCAGCACTGATGCCTCCGCAATGGGCCCGCAATTTGGGTTCTGAATGTCGCACATCGGAACCGCCAGAAAGTCCACGTTCAGTACAAAAAGACGGTACCGCTCATATCTGGCCAAGATACCGTTGCAGTTGTCACCGAGAACGTCAACTGTTTAGGCCCACGCTTGCCAACATGACCCAATATCAACCGAAAGCCCACCCAACAAACGGCCTGAAGCTGCGCCATTTCTCTTTGGGGACATGGATGCGCAATCGTGTGGTGCTGGTGTCGTCCGCTGCATTGTTGGCTGGGTGTGCCAGTGGCCCGTTTGTCGATTCGCCCCCATTTCAAGAGGGCATCGCGGCGCCCAGCTCACCAGTCACCACATTAGACGCCTACAGGCAGGTTCTCACCCTGTATAGCCTGAGTCGATAGATGAACCGGCTATGAAGCCGTTGGTACCGACATCACGAATACCGAGTTGCTCTCTGAGAAAGAGATATCAAATCAAAGATTTATCGAACGGCCGCACCGGTTAGGAAAAGTTGCTCGATGGTCGTTTTGAGGCTTGCACGCGCGATTCGCCCCCGGCTCTCGGAGTCCATGAGTCCGATGATGAGCCAGATGACGGTGTCGTTGAGCGTCGAGGCGGTGATATCGATGCGGAATGCCCCCTCTTTCTGTCCCCGCAAAAAGAACGCGTCTAAAGCGGCTTCATGGGCTCGCCAGCGTTCCGCAAGAAGTGGGTGCCTCTCCGCTTCAACGTCCCAGAACTGCAGCATGAAGGCCATCAGTTCTTTGTGCTCCACATGACTTTCGATCAGCCGGGACAGCGCCTCCCGCGGTGGGCCCTCCTGCAGCCTCGCCTTTTCAACCCCTTCACCCAAACGTTCGCTCGCGTGTAAGAACAAGCGCAACAACAGCTCATCGCGTGTCTTGCAGAAGCGGAACAGTGTGGCGCGTCCGACGCCGATGGCAGTGGCCCAATCCTGGATCGTGCCCCGGGGCTGTTGCACCATGGCCGCTGCAAGGGCAGCAAGGGTCTTGTCATTGTCTAGGGTCATGTTCACGGGGGCATTATTCGGACGGGCAGCACATTACACACGCATAAAGACCTCAAAGCCTATCGGGTCGACTGTGTATCATTTGATACTTAATCGTATCATTCTGCTTTCACAAGCTTTCTTCAGGCACTGGTCTGCACGCGATCAGGCCCCCACAGGCGCGCGTGACGACGCCGTAGCACCATGTCCAATTTTTTCATTGCCAGGCCCAAGTTTGCGTGGGTCGTGGCCATCTTCATCACACTCGCAGGCCTGCTTTCGATCCCTAACCTGCCGGTATCGCAATTCCCTAACGTCGCACCGCCGCAGATTTCAATCACGGCCTCTTATCCCGGCGCATCTGCTGCAACGATTGCCGAGGCTGTGACCAGCGTCATTGAGGAGGAGCTATCAGGTACGAAGGACCTGTTGTACTTCGAGTCGTCCAGTTCGACCGGTTCGGCCGAACTCACCGTCACGTTTCGGCCAGGGGCCGACCCTGCCTTGGCGCAGGTGGATGTTCAGAACCGGTTGAAGAACGCCGAGTCGCGCATGCCCGAGGCCGTGCGACAGACAGGACTGACGGTCGCGGAGGCCAATGCCGGCTTCTTGCTCATCTACGCCTTGAGCTACACCGATAACGATCCGGACAAAGACGTGGTGGCGTTGTCCGAATACGCGGTGCGATTCCTGAACAACGAGATTCGGCGTGTGCCCGGCGTGGGCAAGGTGCAGTTCTTCAGCGCCGATTCCGCCATGCGGGTCTGGGTGGACGCGGGCAAACTGCGCAGCTTTGGGCTGTCGATGGCGGACGTGAACCAGGCCATCCGCGACCAGAACATCCAAGTGCCTGCTGGCAGCTTCGGTAGCAGGCCTGGTGCGACCGATCAGCAGTTGACCGCCACGCTGGTGTTGCAGGGCCAGAAGCGCACACCCGAGGAGTTCGGCCGCATCGTGCTGCGCGCCAATCGTGATGGCTCAGCGGTGCGTTTGGCCGACGTGGCCCGACTGGAAACCAATCTGCAAGATTTCGGTTTCGAGGCTCGCCTGGACGGGAAAAAAGCCGCTGCCGGCGCGGTCCAGTTGGCGTCAGGCGCGAATGCCATTGAAACAGCCAAGGCGGTGAGAGCCAAGTTGGCCGAACTCAGTGTCAACTTCCCGCAAGGTGTCACGTACTCGGTGCCCTACGATACATCGCAATTTGTCGAAGTCGCCATCCACAGAGTGGTCATGACGCTGCTGGAAGCCGTCGTGCTGGTGTTTCTGGTGATGTTGCTGTTCCTGCAGAACCTGCGCTACACGTTGATTCCGACCATCGTGGTGCCCGTCTGCTTGATGGGGACCTTCGCGGTCATGTACGGCCTCGGCTTCTCGGTGAACATGATGACGATGTTTGGCATGGTGCTGGCCATTGGCATCTTGGTAGACGACGCCATTGTGGTGGTGGAGAACGTCGAACGCATCATGGCGGAAGAGGGACTGTCGCCACGCGAAGCCACCATCAAGGCCATGCAACAAGTGGCGGGCGCTATCGTGGGCATCACCTTGGTACTGGCCGCGGTGTTTCTGCCCCTAGGGTTCATGGCTGGCTCTGTCGGCATCATCTACAAGCAGTTCGCTTTGGCACTGGCGGTGTCAATCTTGTTCTCCGGTTTCCTGGCATTGACGCTCACGCCGGCGCTGTGCGCGACACTGCTCAAGCCCATCGTCAAAGGCCAGCACCACGAGCGCAAAGGTTTCTATGGTTGGTTTAACCGACAGTTCGGCAAGCTCACTGACCGCTTCGATGTGCTGAACCACCGTCTGGTGCGTAAAACGGGGCGCTACATGGTGGTCTACGGCATGCTCGTCGCCGTCCTGGGGGCTCTCTATGTACGCGTTCCCGAAGCGTTCGTGCCCGTCGAAGACCAGGGCTACAACATCGTCGACATGCAACTGCCGCCGGGCGCCACCTTTGCGCGCACCGAGCAGGTCGTGACCGATGTCGAAAAATACCTGGCCTCGCGTGATGCAGTCGATTCGGTCATCACCATCCTGGGCTGGAGCTTCTCCGGTATGGGCGAAAACGCTGCCATTGCATTCCCTAGTTTCAAACACTGGGACCGGCGTTCGGCAGAGCAATCTGTAGAAGCCGAAACTGGCGCGCTGAACGCTGCGCTCGGAGACCATCGCGGCGGCCAGGTCATGGCCATCAACCCGCCGCCCATTGAAGGCCTAGGTAACGCGGGCGGATTTGCCTTGCGCTTGCAAGACCGCGGGGGCATCGGCCTCGAAGCACTGGGCCGTGCGAGCGAAGAGTTCTTGCTGAAGGCAAACGCGGCACCGGCGATTGCTTATGCCACTGTCGAAGGATTACCTAACGCCCCGCAACTGCATTTGCGCATCGACCACGCCAAGGCCGAGGCCCTGGGCGTGCGATTCGATGCCATCAGCACGGCGGTGGCTACGTCTTTCGGCTCCAATATGGTCGGTGATTACGTCAATGACGGCCGTTTGCAACGTGTGGTGGTTCAAGCGCAGCAAGAAGACCGTATGTCGCCGGATGCCGTCCTGAAAATCACCGCACCCAATGCAGCAGGTCAGCAAGTGCCATTGAGTGCCTTTGCGACCACCGAGTGGGTTTTGGGCGCAGCACAGATTTCGCGCTACAACGGCTACCCGGCCTTTCGCATCAGCGGAGATGCCCGTCCCGGATACAGCAGCGGAGACGCCATGGCAGCCGTTGAGAAAATCATCCATGAGCTGCCCCCTGGCGTGGGCTACGAGTGGACCGGGCTGTCATACCAGGAGCGACAAGCCGGAGCCCAGGCGCCTATTCTTTTCGCACTGGCGATTCTGGCGGTCTTCCTGCTGCTGGTGGCTTTGTACGAGAGCTGGATGATTCCGGTGTCGGTCATGCTCATCGTCCCGATTGGTGCACTGGGCTCGGTGCTGGCCTTGATGCTGGTCAACCTGCTTCCATGGGGAGGCGCCATGGCCAACGACGTGTACTTCAAGGTGGGGCTCATCACCATCGTCGGTCTGGCGGCGAAAAACGCCATCCTCATTGTTGAGTTCGCGAAGAGCTTGCGTGAGTCAGGCGTACCGCTACTGGAGGCCACGACTCAGGCGGCAAAACTACGGTTTAGGCCTATCCTCATGACCTCGCTGGCCTTCATTCTCGGTGTTTTGCCGATGGCGATTGCAAGTGGGGCGGGAGGCGCCAGCCAGAGGTCCTTGGGCACCGGAGTCATCGGTGGGATGGCGGCTGCAACAGTCATCGGGGTCATTTTTGTGCCGGTGTTTTTTGTGACTGTGATGTCGCTGGTGGACCGTTTTCAGCGCAGAAATAGCACTGCTACTTAGGCTTGCTTAACGTACTTGGCTAACAGAGGGGTGCCGCTGGGTTGAGCGATGGCCAAGAATATCGGCTCTTGGTCGATGGTTCCAATTCGGCATGAGGCGTGCCAACGACTGCAATCAGCCTAATGTGACCTTCTGGCAAGCTCGCTCGAACTTCCGCTCCTGGCCGAAAGCGAACATCCTAGTAGCCGAGCAGAGATGTCGATATCCGCTTTCGCGCGCGAAAGTGGATCGCATCGAGTGTCTACGACTTCATCGCCTAATCAAACTCCTGGCAGCCAAAAGGCGGGAGGTGTTGACGACTTTACTGCTGCAGGAGTCTTCAGCACTTGGGCCTCCCAACAAGGAATGGTGGCCACGACTGTATTGCCAGGGAACACCTCGGCCGCCTAACCCCAGGGGCAAGCCCTTAGCCGCCTTTAGGTGGAAAGAGCTTTCGAATGTCGGCCGCGAGTATGGGCTTCACAAAGTAATGGTCGACCAAGGCAAAGGTCTCGACGACACGCGGCTCCAAGGCACTGTGGCCGGTGATGGCGACCAGGATCACATCGTCGCCAAACTTGGCGCGCAGGTGGCGCGTGAGATCCAGGCCGTCCATCTCTGGCATGGAGATATCCAGCAGCACACACAGCGGTGTGGACACTGCAATCGCCTCCAGCGCCTCTTGTGCACTAAAGGCCAGGCGTACGTTGTAGCCGTCGATCTCCAGCAAGGTCGCCAGTGACTCGGCGGCGTCACGCATGTCGTCGACCACCAAAATATCGATAAGATCTGTTTCCACTGGCTTCACCCTCTGGCGGTGTACTGGATGCTGCAATGCCGGGCATTCTGACACACCGCCCTTGGCGCTATTCTGAGAGCGTCATGCCTTGGTCACACACGCACTTGGAGTCGACTGAATGCTTTCAACAGGAATCCCCGGCCTCGACATTATCCTGAATGGCGGGCTGACAAAAGAGCGCATCTACCTGGTCGAGGGCGAGCCCGGCACCGGCAAAACAACCACGGGCCTGCAGTTTCTGCTCGAAGGTATTCGCTGCGGCGAACAGGTACTCTACATCACCTTGGCGGAGAGCACCCAGGAACTGCAAGCGGTGGCGCAGTCACATGGTTGGGATATGGCCGGCGTCCATGTCCATGAGGTTTTGCCATCGGAAAACATGTTGGCCGCGGATACGCAGTACACCATGTTCCATCCGTCGGAGATTGAACTCTCGGACATGCTGAAGACGATTCTGACCGCAGTCGAAACACTCAAACCGGTGCGCATCGTGTTGGACTCCTTGTCCGAGTTGCAGCTGTTGGCCGAATCCCCTTTGCGCTACCGGCGCCAGGTGTTGGCGCTGAAGCAGTTTTTCGCCAAGCGCGCATGCACCGTCCTGCTGCTGGACGACCGTACCTCGGCCGTGGGCGACTTGCAGGTGCGCAGCATTGCCAACGGGGTGATTCAACTGACCCACACGGTGAAAGATTACGGGGCCGAGCGTCGCCGCCTGCGGGTCATCAAATACCGGGGCCACGCCTTCGAAGGAGGCATGCACGACTACGTGCTGCGCCGTGGCGGAATGGAGGTCTTCCCCCGCCTGGTGGCATCCGTGACGCGCGGCATCCATACCCGCCGCCAATTGAGCAGCGGTCTGGACACACTCGATCTGCTGATCGGTGGCGGACTCGAAGAGGGCAGCAGCACACTCATCGTTGGCCCACCCGGCACGGGAAAGTCCTCGCTGGCCGCGCAATTCGCCTACGCCGCACACCTGCGCGGTGAAAAAACAGCGATGTTTCTGTTCGAGGAATCCGCCAGCAACCTATTGCATCGCACCGACGGCATCAACATGCCCTTGCGATCGGCCATGGATGCGGGGCAATTGACCATACAGCAGGTGGACCCGGCTGAACTCACGCCCGGTCAATTCTCTGCCGCCATCGTGGCCGCAGTACAGCGTGGCACCAAGGTCCTGGTGATCGACAGCCTGAACGGTTATTTACACGCGGTTCCGGACGAAAAATTCCTGATCACCTACCTGCATGAAATCCTGACCTACCTCGGCCAGCATGGCGTTGCCAGCATTCTGGTCGGTGTGCAGCAGGGCATGCTGGGCGGCAATATGTCCACGGCACTCGACGCCAGCTATGTCGCGGACAACGTGTTGATGCTGCGTTATTTTGAAGACGACGGTGAGGTCAAACAAGCCGTGTCCGTGCTCAAGAAACGTGGCAGCGCGCATGAGCGCACCATACGGAGTTTTGCGATCTCGTCGGCGGGCATCTACGTCGGCGCTGTGTTGCGCGGTTACCGCGGCATTCTCACAGGTGTTCCGGTGTCGTTGACCGAGAAAAAGGCCGGCGCAGGAGAGCCCTGATGGAACTCGGCGTCCTGGTTTACCTGCCAACCGGGCAGGACGGCTTCCTGACGCAGAAACTATTGCAAGCGTCCAGCATCAAGGCCAGTGTCTGCGGTTCTCCAGCGGATCTGGCAAGCCAGTTGGAGAAAGGTGCAGGCGCCGTCCTGCTGGCGGAAGAGACCCTGGGGAGCACGGCCCATCTGTTGCGCCAGTTTGTCGACCAGCAAGCCGCATGGTCCGACCTGCCGGTTTTGTTGCTGACCAAGAGCGGCATGGACTCCCTGGTGATCCAGCGTGCGGTGGAACATCTGGGCAACGTCACCTTGCTGGAACGCCCGGTGCGCACGATGGCACTTTTGAGCATGGTGCGTTCGGCGCTCAGGGCACGCGAACGGCAATACCAGGTGCGCGCTTTCAACCAACGCAAAGACGACTTCCTCGCCACGCTAGCCCACGAGTTACGCAATCCATTGGCCCCCATACTGAATGCAAGCGGCATCTTTGAGCGGCTGTACCCTTCTCCGCAAACCAGCAAACTGACCGACATGGTCAACCGGCAGATCAAACACCTGACGCGCCTGGTCGATGACTTGATGGAAGTCGCCCGCATCAACACCGGCAAGATTGAACTGCGCCTGGACCACACCTCGGTGGCACAGGTGGTGCGGCACGCGCTGGAGGTGGCCGATGCCCCGATACGCGATCGCAGGCACCAGTTGACGGTGCATCTTCCCGAGCAAGACCTGGCGCTTTTTGCCGACCATGTGCGGCTGGTGCAAAGCCTGGGCAATCTCCTCACCAATGCCGCCAAATTCACGCCCGTGGGTGGCCGCATTTGTGTTCGTGCAGGTGTGGAAGCGGGCCAGGCATTTTTCAGCGTGGAAGACAGTGGCAGAGGTTTGAGCAGCGCCGGATTGGCCAAGGTCTTTCAGATGTTTGCCCAGGAACGCGCACCCGGTGAACCCTCTACCGGATTGGGCATAGGTTTGCATCTGGCCAAGGTTTTCACCGAAATGCACGCCGGCTCCATACAGGCCATCAGTGCCGGGGCTGGACAGGGCAGCACATTCACCATCAGGCTGCCATTGGCCGGACCAGCCGCACAAGTGTTGACGCCGCCCGCACAAGCCATGTCGCCCTCTCCCGTAAGCCGCTATGTCCTGGTGGTGGACGACAACCAAGATGCGGCCAACAGTCTGGCCGAATGGCTTGCGCTGCAAGGTGTCGAAACCTCAGTGGCCTACGATGGTGCCTCTGCAGTGGCCCTGGTACGCCAGCGGCCGCCCTCGACGGTGTTGATGGACATTGGCATGCAGGGGATGAACGGTTATGACACCGCCCGCGCCATGCGGCACGAACTGGCCGAGCACAGTGCCAAATTGATTGCCTTGACCGGATGGGGACAACAGGTTGACCGTGCACTGGCCAAGGAAGCCGGCTTCGACTTTCATTTCGTGAAACCAGCGAGTGTGGAGCGGCTCATGGCCTGTATGGCCGGCGAAAGTGATGCGGGTGCGTTGTAGCGGCAGCTATGGCGCGGCACATGAGCCGCGATCAGGCAGGACATTTCCTTTGAATGCCAAAAGCGGTTTAAATGCGAGAGGCATCATGGCCGCCTAGCCGGGGCAGATCGCCCCCGGGCTACGCACGTCACACGCGCCTTGGGCCCAAGCCTCAGTACGAAGTATCAGCAGCCCCAGAAGCACTCAAAGCAATAGAAGGAAAAGTCATGGCAACAACACTGGCCAGTCTGCAAAAGAAGATAGAGAAGCTGCAAGCCCAGGCCGCGAAGCTGAAAGCGCAGGAAGCGCGTGGGGTGATTGAGCGCATCAAGCTGGCCATCCAACACTATGAGCTGCAGCCGGCTGACCTGTTCGCTGCCGAGCCGTCGAAACCAGTGCCGGGCAAACGTGCCAGGACGCTGCCGGCAAAACCCAAGGCCACACGCGCAAAACCGGCCTCGAAGATCAAGTTCAAAGACGAACAGGGCCACACCTGGACGGGCCACGGCAAACGCCCGCGCTGGTACGTCGAGGCCCTTGAAAGTGGCAAGACGCCAGAAGATCTGATGCTGAAGGACTGACGCGGCGCCGATTCCGCGCCCGGCGCTCTCAAGACGTTCTTACGGCGCTCCCGGCACACGCCAAGCGGCTGCCAACAACGCGCCACCTGGCCAGGGTGATGGCGCGCGCAGGCTGGGTTTGGCCGACTACTGCGCCGCGCCCAACACCACCGTCACCATTTTTTCTGGCTGCAGCTTGCGCGCAAACGCAGCGCGAATTTGTGCCGTGGTGAGGCCTTGCACCTGCTGGGTCCAAGTGTCCAGGTAGTCCAGTGGCAACCTGTTCCAGGCTATGTTGGCCACGTTGTCCAGCAGTTTGCGGTTGTTGTCTATGCGCAGTGCAAAGCCGCCAACCAGGTTGTCCTTGGCGGCACGCAACTCGGCCTCGGTGGGGCCGTCCGCGACAAACTTCGCCAGCACTTCTTTGGACACCTGCACCGCCTGCGCCGCCTGGTCGGGCCGGGTTTGCAGGCCTATGGTGAAGGCGCCCGCATGCAGGCCGGGTGAGAAATAGCTGTAAACGCTGTAGCTGAGTCCGCGCTTCTCGCGCACCTGCTCGGTCAGCCGCGACACAAAACCACCACCGCCCAGGATGTAGTTGCCCACGGTCAGGGCAAAGTAATCCGGATCATTGCGCTTGTAGCCCGGCTGCCCTATCAGCACCTGGGCCTGCGCCGAGGCGAAGGGAATGTTGATGTCGCGCGCGGCCGTCAGCGGGGCCACCTCGGGCACAGCGGGCAAGGCCGGGCAGCCGGCAGCGCCTGCGGCGGGCTGCGGCAAACGCGCCAGCAACTGCTGCACCAGCGCATCGGCCTGCGCACGGTTGACCGCGCCCACCAGACTCACGGCGGCACGGCAGGGCAGAATTTCGCCGCTGTAGAAACGTTGCATGTCGGCCGGTGCAATACGCGCCAACGTCGCCTCGGTGAGTTCGTAGCCATAGGGATGGTCGGCGTACACCGCGCCCTCAAACGCGCGGTTGGCCAACACGCCGGGACGGGTGTTGGCCTCTTTCAGCGAGGCCTTGATACGCTCGCGTTCGCGCTGCCAGATGTCGGGGGGAAACGCCGGTTCACCCATTTGCCGTGCGGCCAGGGCCACGGCCTTGGGCAGCAGGTCGGGCGCGGTCAGGGTGCGCAACGAGAAGCTGGCACGGTCGGCACCCGCGCTGGCACCGAACGAGGCGCCCAGGTCCACCCAGGCTTCGCTCAACTGGTTTTCGTCTAGCGCCGGTTCGTTGCCGCGTGCGGCCACACCCTTGGAGGTCATGCCCATGGTGATGGATGCCAGGCCGGCCTGCTCCGCCGGGTCGCGCCGGCCACCGGCGTCGAAGTCTATCTTCACGTCCAGCATGGGAATGCCGGGGCTTTCCACCAGAAACACACGTGCACCGCTGGCCTGTGTCCAGGCCTGTATGGGGATTACGGCCCAAGCAGATTGCGAAGCAAAAAAGACTGTAGCACTCGCCAACAAAGCGAGAGGCGCTCTCTTTTTAGATAAAAAAATCATCGGTCAACTTTCTTGCTGGGGTTCAGTGGCGTGCGCCCGTGGGCGCTGCACGTGGCTTGCGGCCGGCGGGCACAGGCTGCGGACGCAGCACCGCCACGGTGAGCTGGTCGTCGCCAAAATAACGTGCGGCCACCGCCTGCACCTGCGCGGCGGTGACGCCGCGCAAACGTTCGATCAAACGCTCGCTTGCGTCCACTGGAAAACCTTGCGCCCAGTAGTTGCCAAACTCGCGCGCCTGGCCCATCACCGAGTCACGCTTGTACACCTCGCTCGCCACCCATTGCACCTTGACACGCGCCAGTTCGGCCTCGGACACACCCTCGCGCGCCACCTTGGCCACCTGCTCGCGCAAGGCCGCCTCCACCTGGTCAGCGGTTTTGCCTGCGGCGGGCACACCGTCCAGGATGAACAATTGCGGGCCACGACCTATCAAGCCACCACCGGCGCCAGCGCTGTCGGCGACACGGCCCTCGCCTTGTGTCAGCGCACGGTTGATACGCGCGCCGGGGTAGCCGTCGAGCACCTCGGACAACACCGTCAACGCCAGTGCGTCCTGGCCTGCGGCCGACATGGCCGAAGCATCGCCCGCCAAATCTTGCGCGCTGAGTTGCGGCGTGCGAAACGCCAAGGCCAGATAGGTTTGTTCGGCCGGGGCTTTGACCTCGATGCGGCGAATGCCGACCTGCTCGGGCTCGGGGCGCGGCTTGCGTGTGGGCACGGCGCGCGCCGGGATGTGGCCGTAATACTTGTCGACCAGCTTGCGCACTTGCGCCACCGTCACGTCGCCGGCCACCACCACGGCGGCATTGGCCGGCACGTACCAGTGTTTCCAGAAGGCGCGCACGTCGTCAGCGGTCATGCTGTCGAGATCCCCCATCCACCCCACGATGGGGCGGTGATACGGCGAGGCGGTGAACACGGCGGCGTTCAGCGCTTCAAACAGCAGGGCGCGCGGCGAGTCTTCGGTGCGCATGCGGCGCTCTTCTTTCACCACTTCGATTTCTTTGCTGAACTCTTCATCCGGCCACTGGCTGTTGGCAAAACGGTCGGCCTCCAGGCGCATCACGTCTTCCAGTTTGTCGGCGGGGATTTGCTGGTAATAACCGGTGTAGTCGCGCGAGGTAAAGGCGTTTTCCTGCCCGCCCAACGCCGCCACCTGGCGCGAAAACTCGCCCGGCTTGAGCTTCTTGGTGCCCTTGAACATCATGTGCTCCAGCGCGTGCGCCACACCCGAGGTGCCGTCCACCTCGTCGATGGCGCCGGTGCGCACCCACAACATGTTCACCGCCGTGGGCGCACGGTGGTCGGGTTTGACGATGACCGTCAGCCCGTTAGGCAGCACAAACTGCGTGACTGCATCCGGCGCCAGCGAGGTCGGCTGAGCCGAAATCGACGGTGCGACAGAGGGAACGGGGGCTGTTGTTTGCGCCTGCGCCAATGTGGCGAGACCCCAGCAAAACGGGAGGATGTAGCGTTTCATAGAATGGTGGATTCTAAGAACGGTCCAAATGTTCAGCTTTTTCAAGAAAAAAACTTCGCCGCCCGAAAACACGCCTGCGGCAGCAGCACCAGCGGCTGCACCTGTCGTGCCCGCGCAAGCTGAAGCCAAGCCTGCCGACAGCGCTCCCAAGAGCTGGATGCGCAATCCGTTTGGCGGTAAAACGGCTGCGCCTGAGCCCGTGCCGACCGCCGCGCCCGCAGTGCTCGCAGACGTGCCCGCGCGCCAGACCTGGCTCAACAAACTCAGCAACGGCCTGCGCAAAACCGGCTCCAGCATCTCCACCGTCTTCACCGGCACCAGGATCGACGAGGCGCTTTATGAAGAACTCGAAGATGCGTTGCTGATGGCCGACACCGGCGTCAAGGCGACCGAGCAGCTGCTCAGCGACCTGAAGCGCCGTGTCAAAGAACACAAGACCACCGATCCCGCCGCCGTCAAAACCCTGCTGGCCGATGCCATCACCGATCTGCTGGCGCCGCTGCAAAAGCCGCTGGTGATTGGTGAACACACACCCACGGTGGTGATGGTGGCCGGTGTCAATGGCGCGGGCAAGACCACCTCTATTGGCAAACTCACGCGCCACCTCTCCAGCGAGGGCGCGAGTGTGCTGCTGGCTGCGGCCGACACCTTCCGCGCCGCTGCACGCGAACAACTGGGCGTGTGGGCCGACCGCAATACCGTCGAGATCATCAGCCAGGAAGGCGGCGACCCGGCGGCCGTGAGCTTCGACGCCGTGAGCGCCGGCAAGGCGCGTGGCAAGGACGTGGTGCTGGTCGACACCGCCGGCCGCCTGCCCACGCAGTTGCACCTGATGGAGGAGCTGAAGAAGATACGCCGCGTGGTGCAAAAGGCCGATGCCACGGCGCCACACGAAGTGCTGCTGGTGATAGACGGCAACACCGGCCAAAACGCCCTGGCCCAGGTGCGTGCGTTCGACGACGCCCTGCAGCTCACCGGGCTGATCGTCACCAAGCTCGACGGCACGGCCAAGGGTGGTGTGCTGGCCGCCATTGCGCAGGAGCGGCCCATCCCGGTCTACTTCATTGGTGTGGGCGAAAAGCTCGAAGACCTGGAAACCTTCAACGCACGCGAGTTTGCGCAGGCCCTGCTGGCTTGATCTGTTGGTTGGGCTAAACCTGGCCCAGCCGGTAAGCCTCGACCAGGGCTGAGCCCGGCACTGCGGCAGCCGGCATGGCGCCCAGCACTTTCTGCACATCGGCCAGCAACACACCCGCCAGGCTGGCCAACACCGCTTCCGGCCATTGCGCGCCGCGCCGTGCAATCGTCGTGACACTGCCGGGCTGCCATTTTTCACTGCGTATCAGTTGGTTGGGCTCAGCGGCGGCCTTGGCTTTGAACTTGTGCATGTGCCACAACAAGTAGGCCAACACGCGGTTGTAAAGCATGGCTTTGGGGTTGTTGACCAAGGCCCGCAGCGGGTTGCCGCTGGCGTCTTGCTGCGCAAACTCGGGCAAGACCTGCAGCAACACGTCGACCCCCTCTTTGCAACGCGCGCGCAAAAAGGCATGGGCCAGATAACCCAGGCTTTGGCCATCAACCTTCTTTTTTCCCACCACCTTGCCTTGCCAGACACCGTCCAGCAGGTCACACACGTCGGCCGGCGCCGCCTTGGCCAGGTCGCGCAGCAAGCGTTTGTACTGGCTCGCCAGGTCCCTGCGCAAAGCCTCTGAGGCTTTGGAGTTGGGGTGCACGCGGCGCACTGCTTCAGCAAACGCCGCGTCGATATCCGCGTCCTTGACCGGCAGCAGCTCACGCATGACTTCGTCGTAGGAAAAATCGTAAAGGCATAACCGGAACAAGTCCGTCAGCCCGCCGTCGCCCGCGCCGGAGATCACAAAACGTTGCTTCTGCCCGTACAGCGGGGCCTGACCCAAGTCGTCGTTGCGCCAGTAGGAAAGGCGCAGCTTGTCGTCAGCACCTGGTACCTCCACACCAAAGCCGGTCGCAAAAACCACGATGTCGGCGCGCCACGGGCCGGTGTCGGGCACCACGTCAACGCGGCTGGGGTCTATGCGCCTTGCCTGTTCGGCCGTGAGCCGGTAGGGCGCCAGCCCCGAATCATCGAGGCTCACCTTGACTTCGGCCGACTGCAACATGCTCCAGTTCAGCTTGGCTTTCCAGGCGGCGCGGTAGTTGCTCAGTACCTGCAGCACCAGGCTGGCCGCCATGTCACCGGCGTTCGCGGCACGCCAGTCGGTCAGCGTGGGCGGCAGCCCGGTCGGCCCCAGGGTCTGGGTCAGCAGCGGCAGATCAAAACAACTGCTCGCCGGCCAGGTGTGGATGGCGGGGTGCAGCTTGCGTATGGCACAGCCACGTTGCATGGGCACGAGCTGGTTCTGCCGTTCGAACACCAGCACATCCCAGCGCATGGGCTGCGCCAGGGCACCATGGCCGAACTTCGCGGCAAAACTTTGCTCCGCCAAATAACTGGCCAGCGTGAGCCCACCCACACCCCCACCGATGATGGCCACACGTGGCGCCTGTTTGCCATGTGGGCTGCGGCGCCACAACGCACCCAGGCGATCGGCCAGCGCCATGGCGCGGCGCTGTTGCGACTTCACGGTCAGGTACCGCGCCTGGCTTTTCTGTCCCAGCGTGTAAATGCCTTGCCATTCACCCGGCGTGCCGTGGAGGCGCTCGAGTTCCAGAATCTCATCCTGCATGCACAACTCCTGCGGTGTGGTTCTCGCCGAAGATACTATAAAAAATGTAGCTACCTACGCTCAGCAGGCATGCACTGGGGGGCTTTTTACCTTAAAGCCCCAATGCTTAATGCCCGAATTGCGCCAGCGCCAGGCCGACCTCGTTCGTGCCCTGCGCCGCACCGCTGTCGGGCACGCTGTCGCCCACACGGTCCACCACCGCGTCCCACTGGGCCAACAACTCTTCGGGCGCATCCGGGCCTATGCCCACCCAGGCGCCCTGGGTGAGTGTGATGTGGGCGGCTTCAAACGTGCCGGCCCCGGCGCAGAGGATACGCCGCGTGGGAGCCTGTTCGGCACACAACACCAGCATGGCCGGCACCACGGCTTCGGGCTTCAAGGCGGCCAGCACGGCCTCAGGCATCAGGCCTTCGGTCATGCGTGTGGCTGCGGTCGGGGCCAGGCTGTTCACGCGGATGTTGCTCTTCGCGCCCTCTATGGCCAGGGTCTGCATCAAGCCCACCAAGGCCATCTTGGCCGCACCGTAATTCGACTGGCCGAAGTTGCCAAACAGGCCGGAGGATGAGGTCGTCATCAGGATGCGGCCATATTGCTGCGCCGTCATCACCGGCCACACCGCCTTGCAGCAATGCACGGAGCCCATCAGGTGCACGTCCAGCACCAGGCGGAAGTCGTCGAGTTCCATCTTGGCAAAACTCTTGTCGCGCAGAATGCCGGCGTTGT
The DNA here is from genome assembly GCF_049316285.1 of Variovorax sp. HJSM1_2. Taxonomy (NCBI): domain Bacteria; kingdom Pseudomonadati; phylum Pseudomonadota; class Betaproteobacteria; order Burkholderiales; family Comamonadaceae; genus Variovorax; species Variovorax sp. HJSM1_2. The sequence goes on from NZ_JBMOXA010000004.1 coordinate 261,815, forward strand.
TGACCAGAATATCAACACGGCCCCAGGCGTCCACGGCCTGCTGCACCATGGCCTGCACGGCGGCAAAGTCGGTGACCGAGGCCGCATTCGCCAGCGCCTCGCCACCGGCGGCGCGGATCTCGGCCACCACCGTTTCGGCAGCGCTGGCGCTACCACCCGAACCCTCACGCGACCCACCCAAATCGTTCACCAGCACTTTCGCCCCACGCGCGGCCAAGGCCAACGCGTGTTGTCGTCCCAGCCCACCACCCGCGCCGGTGACGATGGCCACACGGCCTTTGAAATCCAGATCCATCTGCTTGTACTCCTGTGTTGTGGACGTTGTGGGCGTGGTGCGCCAAGCGCATCGTGGCCAACTCTGATAGCCTCAGACTTTAATACAGCCCCCCACGCGCCCCGTCTCTTAGAACACACATGGAACTGAACTACAGCGTCGTCACCAGTCCTCCGGTTGCCGCCGCCAGCCTGGTGCTGCTGCGCGACGGCGCACAAGGACTGGAGGTCTTTCTGGTGCGCCGCCACCAGGCCTCCAACGTGCTGGGCGGAGCCCATGTGTTCCCCGGCGGCAAGGTTGATGCGGCCGATGCCGCACCGGCCTGGCAACCGCTGCTGGACCAGCCCGCTGCCGTGCTGCAGGCCGCATTGGGTGAAGCCGAGACCGATGCCACCACGGCCAGCGCCATCTTTGTTGCCGCACTGCGCGAAGCGTTTGAAGAAGCCGGCGTGTTGTTTGCCCAGGCCAGCAGCCCGGAGCAATTGGCACAGGTGCGCCAGGCGCTGCGCGAAGAAGTGGCCTTGCGCACGGCGCTCACCACGGCAGGGCTTGGCCTGTCGTCCCGGGCGGTGACGCCCTGGTCGCGGTGGATCACCCCGACCTCGCCCTCGGTGATGGACAAACGTTTCGACACCCGCTTCTTTCTCGCCGCCGTGCCGCCGGGCCAAACCGCCGTACACGACGACTTTGAAACCACCGACAGCCTTTGGCTCAGCCCACGTGCGGCGCTCACACAATACTGGGACGGCCAGCTCAAGTTCGCGCCACCACAAATCTTGAGCCTGTCGGCGCTGGCACGTTTTGCCCATGTCGCCGACGCCCTGGCCGACGCACGCAGCCGCCCGCCGCCGGTGGTGCGCCCGGAGCCGTTTGACGAAGCCGGTGTGCGCGTCATTTGTTACCCCGGCGACCCACGCCACAGCCTGCCACAAGCCGTGGTGCCGGGTCCCACGCGGCTGAGCTTTCGTCACCAACGCTTCGAACCCGAGGGTGGTTTCGAAGCCTTTTTTAATTGACCTGGATTGCCACAGAAGATGCTGCAAACCCCCGCCAGTTTTGTTCCCCTGCTACAAGCGGTAGACCACCCGGCGCCGCTGCACTTTGTGTTTCGCGGTGGCGAGTTGCTGGTGCAGGAGCAAGACCTGTCCTTGCCGGATACCGTCACGCTCACCGCGTTCTCCATCACCTTCCAACCCATAGGTTTACTCGACGGCCGCTACGCCCAAGCGGCATGGCTGCCCCAGGACGCCGAGGCGCCACAGGGCTTGGTATTTCGCAAGCTGCGCAGCCTGTTCGGCCAGATCGACGATCAACTGCTGGCCGTGGCCGGCCGCGCTTTCCAGCTCAGCGAATGGGCCCGCACCCACCGCTTCTGCGGCGCCTGCGGCGGCCCCACCAGCCTGGTCAGCGGCGAGCGCTGTGTGCGTTGCCCGGCCTGCGGCCATTCGGCCTACCCACGCATTTCACCGGCCATGATGGTGCTGGTGAAAGACGGCGAGCGCATACTGCTGGCGCGCCACAAACAAAACGCCTCGCAGTTCTTCACGGCGCTGGCAGGTTTTGTCGAAGCCGGCGAATCCATAGAAGACACCGTGCACCGCGAGGTATTTGAAGAGGTCGGGGTGAAGGTGCGCAATCTGCAGTACTTCGGCAGCCAGCCCTGGCCGTTTCCACACTCGCTGATGGTGGCCTACACCGCCGACTATGCCGGTGGCGAGATCCGGCTCGATGAAAACGAGATCGCTGAAGCGGCCTGGTTCGGCCCCGGCGATGTGCTGCCGCCGGTGCCACCGCTAGGCCTGTCGATTGCGGGGCATTTGATCCACGCCAACCTGCCGAAGAAGTAGGCCCAGCGTCAGGGGCTTACTCGGCGTTTGCCGGCTTGCCGACTGTCACGCAGCATGCTTATCATCCCCGCATGTCCGACCACCTCACCGACCCGCCACGCGCACCACCCACGGTGCTGGATGTGGAGGCTTCAGGCTTCGGGCGCAACAGCTATCCGATCGAAATCGGTTATGTGCTGCCCGACGGCAAAACCTTTTGCACCTTGATCCGCCCCGAACCCGGCTGGACACACTGGGATACACAGGCCGAACACCTGCACCACATCTCCCGCGAACTGGTGGAAACACGCGGCCGCCCGGTGGCCGAAGTGGCGCGTATGCTGAACGCGCAGTTGGCCGGCCAGACCGTTTACTCCGATGGCTGGGCCAACGACTACAGCTGGGTCGGCGCGCTGTATGACGCGGCCGACCTGCTGCCACGCTTCAAACTGGAAAACCTGCATGCCCTGATGCGCGGCGACGAGGCCGACCGTTGGCATGAAGTCAAACAAAAGGTGCGCGAAGAACTCGGCGGCCAACGCCACCGCGCCAGCACCGACGCCGTGGTGCTGCAGAAAACCCTGATGCGGGTGCGCGAGTTGTCACACGACGAGACCGAGGCCGAAAAGCCCCCCGCGGCTGCGGCCACACACCGCGACTAGATCTGGCCCGCCTCTGCGGCCAGCCAGCGGTCTATCTCGGTCAAGTCGGTCACCGTGCGCAGCGTTTGAAATGCGGCTTCGGCCTCGGGGTAACGGCGGCGCAAAAAGTTGAGCCACTGCTTCAGGCGGCCGGCCTTCTGGCGTGGCTCCAGCGTGGCGCAAACCAGTTTCCAGAACTCGGCAATCAGCGGCAACAACTCGCTCCACGTGAGCTGCCGCGGCGCGCTGGTGTCGCCATCGGCGGCGCGAATGGCGAAAGCCAGGCCGGGGTCGGCCACGATGCCACGGCCCAGCATGAGCTGGTCGCAGCCCGATTCTGCGCGGCAGCGCAGCGCGTCTTCCACGGTCCAGATTTCACCGTTGGCGACCACCGGAATCTTCACCACATCGCGGATTTCCTGCACACGCTGCCAATAGGCTGGCGGGCGGTAGCCGTCGGCCTTGGTGCGCGCATGCACCACCAGTTCGCAGGCACCGGCTTGGGCAATCGCCTGCGCACAGGCCAGGCGTTTGCCGTCGTCGTTGTAGCCCAGGCGCATCTTGGCCGACACCGGCAGGTGTGCCGGCACGGCCGCACGCACGGCGGCGACGATGCGGCCCACCAGTTCTGGTTCGTCCAGCAAGGCGGCACCGCCGCCATGGCGGTTCACCACCTTGGCGGGGCAGCCGAAGTTGATGTCGATCCCGGCCGGGCCCATCGCGGCGAGCGCAGCAGCGTTATCGGCCAGGCAGACCGGGTCGGAGCCTAGCAGTTGCGCGCGCACCGGCACACCCGCCAGCGTGCGGCCACCATGGGCCAGCTCGGGGATGTAGCGCAGGAACACCCGGTCGGGCAACACCGTGTTGCTGACGCGGATGAACTCGGACACACAGCGGTCTATGCCGCCCACACGCGTGAGGATGTCGCGCAGCACGAAGTCGAGCAGGCCCTCCATGGGTGCCAGCAGCAGGCCCTTGGGTGGCAAGGTTTCGATCAACGGCGGCAGTGCGCCCTGCCCGGCCATGAGCATCTCTGTCGGCAAAGACGGCTCAATACGTGCCGATGAAATCCTTCTTGCCCACGGCCAGGCCGTTGTGGCGCAGGATGTCGTAGGCCGTGGTCACGTGGAAGTAGAAGTGCGGCAGGCCGTAGTGCAGCAGGTAGGCCTGGCCGACGAACTTCTTCTCGCGTGGTGTGCCGGCTTGCAGCACGATGTCGCGCGTGGCGCCAGCGTCGATATCGGCAGCGGGCAGGCTGTCGATGAATTGCAGCACCTTGGCGATGCGCGCCTGCAATTCGGCAAAACTCTGCTCGGTGTCGTCGTAAGCCGGTGGCTCAATGCCAGCCAGACGCGCCGACACACTCTTGGCAAAGTCGCTGGCGATCTGCACCTGGCGCACCAGCGGGAACATGTCGGGGTAGAGGCGCGCCTGCAGCAAGGCGCTGGGTTCAAACTTGCGCTCGGCGGCGTAGGTTTCGGCCTTCTGCAGCACGGCGCTCAGGGCACCAAGCATTTGCTTGAACACGGGAACGGAAGCGGTATGAATAGAAAACGACATGACAGACTCCACGGGCTGCTGCCCTGATACCGAACAGCCCAAAGTTGAAAAGGCCGTGGAGTGTAGGCTTTCACGCGCCGCTGCGTGCGGCGTGGCTGCCAATGACCGTACGGCCAAAAGTCAGGGCTTGGCGACGTGCCAGACGCCTTGCACACCATCGCCGGTGGTGTCGCCGACCTTGGCGTCTTTAGCCCAGTAATACAGCGGCTTGCCCTTGGAAGCCCATTGTTTCTGGCCGTCGTCGCGCGTGACGACGGAGTAGTCGCCTATGGCTGCGGCATTGGCCTTGGCGATCAACGGCGGCCAGTTGGTGGCGCAGGTGCCGTTGCAGACCGACTTGCCACTGTTGGCCACATCTCGGTCCAGGGTGTAGAGCGTCATGCCGCTGGGGCCCACCAAAATGCCGTTGCGCACGGTAGCCGTCGAGCTGTCGGCCATGGGCGCGGAGGTGGTGCCGCAACCGGTGACACCGGTCAGGGCAGCGCAGGCGAGTGTCAAAGAAACCAGGTATTTCATGATCGTCTGTTCCTCGAGGTTGTTGCAGCAGGTGGCTGCAGCGCTATCTTGCGCCTTTCTGGCCGCCTCTGGTAGCCCTTGTCTGCGGCTGTTGCAGCGTCGACAAAAGCTATCAAAATAGAAGCTACTGAAGCCTACCCAGAAAGCTCAATCGGCCAATTTCTTTTGCAATTTTTGATCTCAGGAGCAATCCTTCAGCGCCCGCGTAAACGCTGCACCCCGCTGACCGCGGCCAAGACCAGGCCACCGGCCACAATGCCAATGGCCGCATTCGCCAGGGGCGCTGCCAACCAGGAGGCCACGCTGCCCACACCGGGCCATTCACCCATGGCCATGGCCAATTCTTCAACCGCGTGGTGCAGCGCCGGCACCCCATGGGTCAGTATGCCGCCGCCGACCAGGAACATGGCCGCCGTGCCCGCCACCGACAAGGCCTTCATCAGCCACGGTGCCGCACGCAGAATGCCGCGTCCCAGGCTGCGCTGCAACGCCGCTGCGCCGCCCTGGCCGGGGCGCTGCGACAGGTACAGGCCACCATCATCGAGTTTGACAATACCCGCCACCAGGCCATACACCCCCACGGTCATTACCAGGGCGATCCCGCTGAGCACCATGACCTGGGTGCTGAAAGGGCTTTGCTGCACGGTGCCCAAGGTGATGGCGATGATTTCGGCGGACAACACAAAGTCGGTGCGCACCGCCCCTTTGATCTTGTCTTTTTCCAGCGTCACGAGGTCGACCTCACCATCGACCAGCGCCTCGATCTGGGACACCTGGGCCTCGACCACTTCTTCCGGGCTGTGCAAAAACTTGTGCGCGAGTTTTTCAAAACCCTCGTAACACAGAAAGGCGCCGCCAATCATCAGCAAGGGCGTGACCGCCCAGGGCGCAAAAGCACTGATCAACAGCGCCGCGGGTACCAGGATCAGCTTGTTGACAAACGAGCCTCGCGCCACGGCCCAGACCACAGGCAACTCGCGGTCAGCGGTCACACCCGAGACTTGCTGGGCATTCAACGCAAGGTCGTCGCCCAGCACACCGGCGGTCTTCTTGGCCGCGACCTTGGTAAGCACCGAAACGTCGTCGAGTACGGTGGCAATATCGTCAAGCAGGGCAAGCAGGCTGGAAGCCATGTGGCAGATCTTTCTCTAGACAGGCATCGGTTGGCGCAAACCTCGGTACTGCGGTGCAGGACCGGAACGACAGTGTTGAGGATAACGCGCATGGTTACGGCAGTGTGACGATATGGCAACCGCGGCCGCCGCAAGCCGCCGCCACGGCCAACCCACGGCACCGGGCGCAAAAGGCTAAGAGCCTGTTCCTCATCTATTGAGGGCCGCGTTGCGCTGCCAGCAAGCCCGCCACCTCGGCCACCAGCGCGGCCCGGGCAGCAGAGGACGAGGAAGCCCCCCGGCCGGGCCGACGCGACCAACTGTCGTGGCTGCGCGCGGGCTCCAGTGCCCGCACACAGGCGCGCAAGCCTTGCTGCGCGGCGGCTGACGACCGCGGGCCAGGTGACGGCGCGGCCAGCGGCTCGAACGCAGAGCCGGGCGCGCTGGCCGAGGTTGGCGCCGTTGGCGCAATCTGCAGCTTGTCTTGTGCCGCATGGCCACGTTGCTCCAGCGCCGCGATCAGCTCCAGAAAACCCTCGGCGGCCAACAGCAGCAACTCGTTTTCCACACTCAAGGCTTGTACACCGCGAGCCTGGTTCCACAAGCGGCGGCCAAACTGGCTCCAGCCCTGGGTCAGCATGCCCCCGAGCAGCCCACCCAGCGCAGCCCCGGCACCCAGCGAGATGCCGCCCACCGCCAGGTCGGCGACAACACCAATCGACGCGCCTATGGTCGCCCCTTGGCCCAGGCGTTTGCCGGCCTGGCGCAAGGTCTCGGGGTTGAACAGGTCACTCTCCCAGCGGCCATCGAGCCAGGGCAGATCGGCCAGTTCCGCCTCGTCGGCGCGAAAGCCATAGACCTGCAGCAACTCCTGCGTCCCGGCACGTACCCGCTCGCGCGCCAGCTGCTGAAAAGCCAGCACAAAAGCCTTGCGCTGCGCGGCATCGGCAAAAGCTTCGGTGTCGATGTCGCGGCGCAGCGCAGCCAGGTTGACCAGGGTGTCGGCCACCACACGGTATGCCGCGCTGGCGCGCTCCTGTGCCTCGCGGTCCAGGTAGGCCACCACTTGCAACAACGGCGCGCGCAGGCGCGGCAGCAGCGTGCCCAGGTCCTGGTACAGATGCTGCTGCGACCCGACAAACGGCGCCACAGCATCAAAGCGTACCTGCGCATGCAGGCCCGTGGCCGACAACAACGCCTGCCACTCGGCCTCGCGGCTGGCTGGGTCGCGCACGAAGTTCAGCACCGGCATCAAGGGTTTGGCGCAGGCCGCCAAAATCTCCAGCTCGCAGCGGAACTTGGGCAACACCGGCTCGCGGCTGTCTATCACCACCAGTGCCGCATCCATCTCGGCCAAAGTGCGTAACACCTTGGCTTCCTGCTCGAAGCTGCGCGTCGCTTCAGGTCCGGCCAGAAAAGCCTGCACACGCCCCAGGCGCGTGAGCTCAGGGTCCAAGGATTCAAGGTAGTCGAGCAGGCCCACCGCGTCTTCCAGGCCGGGTGTGTCGTAGAACCACACGGCCTCCATGCCATCGACCACCAGGGCAATACGCTCCACATGGCGTGTGGTGCCCGGCCGGTCCGACACCTCGCCAAAACCGGCCTGGCGAATAAGCGTGCGCACCAGCGAGGTTTTGCCTGCGTTGGTATGCCCCACCACGGCGATCTGGATGGGGCGCTGAGCCGATGAAGCGCTACCTGCCGTCATGCCGCATGCCCGGTTTGCAAGGCCAGCCACTGCTCGGCGGCAGCGCCATCGGTGCACAAGCCAACACCTTCTTTTTCCAGGCCGCTGCGACTCAACCAATCAGCCCAACGCGCAACGTGGGCGGCTTGTGGCACAGCGCCCTCGGCCGCCACCAGCAGAATGCTGCAGGCCCCGGCTTGCGCCGCACAGACGCGCACAAAACGCTCGGTGCCACGGTCGGGCGACGAGGCGCCATGGCACACCAGCAACAAGGCTGCGGGGCGGCGCTGGTGCAAGCTGGCCAAGACCGCTTGCCGCTCGCTGCCACTGCCCGCCAGCCGGTGTTGCCAGGCATTGGGCAAGGGCTTTGGCGGCGCCCACGCCAGCTCGGGCGGCAACTCAAAACCCACGATGGCGCAGGCCGTGGCATCTGCCGGCGCGCGTTGGCCGGGCGCAGCAGCGGCTGCTGCCCAAGCGTGTTCTTCGTCCAGCACAGCCACCGGCTGCAGGGCTTCGATACGGGCCAGAATTTTGCGGAAATAGGGTTCTGAAGTGTCTAGCCGCAAGCCGCGCAAACGCCTGCGCCACACCGCCCAACAGCACAGCGCCAACAGGGCACGCGGCAGCAGGCCATAGACCAGCACACAGCCCATCAGCCACAACGCCCAGGCACGCTGGTCGGCCAGCGCAGCGTTGGGCTGGGCCACCGAGGCCACGTCCGGCACCGGCACGCCCAGCAAACCCGGCAACCAGCCGCTGGCCTGCACAAAATCGACAAAAAACTGCGGGCTGAGAATGGTGCTCTCCCAGGTAAGCCGAAACGCCTGGAACGAAAACGCAAAGCCCAGCACCACCAGCATCACCACAAACGACAAGGTCCACACGCCGTGGCTCACCAGGCCCAGCAGCCACGGCAGCAGCCGCTCGCGCTGCAGCAGGTCGCGCCCGGCGTACGCCAGGCTTGCGCTGTTGCCGGGCTCAGGGCCGCGCCCCCAGGGCAAACGCGTGACCAGCGCCAGCCACAAGCGCCCCAGCAACGCGCCCGAAGCCGGCCACGGCAACACCAAGCCCAGGCACCACAGCAGCAAAGTCACAAAATGCAGGCCCAACAACGAGGCCCATGCGGCTGCCACGTTGATGGTGCTACCACTTCCTAGCGTGGCGCGCGCCGTGCCCCAGGCCAAGGCCAGCACCAGCACCACCAGGCCCAGCGCCATCAGCAGCGCCAGGTCGCGCAAATGCTGCATCTGGCGCTCCAGTCCCTGCGCTTGGCCGAGCGACCAGGCGCGCGCCAGCAGGCGCGTTTCTCGGTCGGGGCTCTCGGCCAACACCGCTTGCAACACCGGGCCGTCGTTCAGCGGGCCTTGCGCTTCCAGATGCTGCACAGCCTGCGCCATCCAGATCTGGTCCAGCTTGTGGCTCTTGTGGTTCAAACTCGTTGCCTCATGTCTGCCCTGTTCCTCTACATAAATTCGACCAAATCAGCAGGCGGTGGCATCATCCACACACGACTCTGATCAGGGGTCGGTTGATTATGCGCAAACGTGCCAAGGCCGCCAGGCTGTTGTGTCAACAGCCTGCGACAAGGCTGCGCAGGAGGAGCCGGACACCATGCAAGCCACCACCTCCCTGCCCACCGGCCAGGCGGCGCCCACAGGGGTTCCGCGCCCCTTCAACGAAGCCCAGCGGTTGAGCACGCTGCGCGAATACCAAATCCTAGACACCGGCGACGAGGCGGCCTTCAACGACCTGGCCAGCATCGCGGCGGCCGTGTGCAACACGCCGGTGGCCCTGGTGTCGCTGGTGGATGCCGACCGCCAGTGGTTCAAGGCGCGTATTGGTGTGGATGTGGCGCAAACCCCGCGCGACGCGTCTTTCTGCGCCCGGGCCATACTGCGCCCGGACGAGTTGATGGAGATCCCAGACGCCGCCAAAGACAGCCGCTTCAGCCAAAACCCGCTGGTCACCGATGGCCTGAAAATCCGCTTCTACGCTGGTGCCCCATTGCTGGCTGACGACGGCACCGCCATGGGCACCTTGTGTGTGATCGACCAGCAAGCGCGCGAACTCACGCCCACGCAGTGCGAAGCCATGCAAGCGCTGTCACGCCAGGTGATGGCCTATATGAACCTGCGCAAGCTGGCTTCGCAGTTGGCGCACCAGAGCAGCACCGACGCGCTCACCGGCATCTGGAACCGGCGCGCATTCGACCTGCGGCTGCAGGAAGAGTGGAGCAAACACCTGCGGCGCCTGGCACCCTTGGCCCTGTTGATGCTGGACGTGGATTTGTTCAAATCGTTCAACGACAGTTTTGGCCACCCGGCGGGCGACGTGGCCTTGACCAGCACCGCGCGTATCCTGAGCCAGCCCCTGCGCACCGAAGACTTTTGCGCGCGTTATGGCGGCGAAGAGTTTGCCATGATCCTGCCCGAGCTGGACATGAACGCGGCCTTACTGGCGGCCGAGCGCTTGCGCCTCGCCGTCGAGAAAGCGCCGTGGCCGAAACGCCCCATCACGGTGAGCATTGGCGTGAGCGCGTTGGTGCCGCGGGCTGATGCCAACCCCAGCACCCTGGTGGCCCGTGCCGACCGCGCGCTCTACGACGCCAAGGCCTCCGGGCGCAACCAAACGGCGCAGTTCAAAGACTGGTCACACGCTCTCGCGTGAGGCGGCAAGCTGCGCGCCCATCACCAGCGCAGCAAACGCGGCCCGAGGCAAGCCCCCAGCAGCGGCAACACGGCCATGCCCAGCACGTACCAAATCGCCAAAAACGGCGCCGCCAACTCGGGGCAATGCAAGGCATACACGGCAGCCCCCGTGCCCGCTGCCAGCACACCGGCGGCGGCACCCGCAAGCGCTGGCCGCGTGGGGGCCAACTGTTTCAGTGCCACCAACGTGGCCACAAACACCGGCAGTGCCATCGTCACAATGCTCAAAGCGCAGGTGGCCCAGGTTTGCCCTAGGACCAGGCTGGCCCGCTCGGGCGCTGGCGCTTGTACCAACACCCACAGCGCCAACACCCACAACGCCGCCACGGGCAACACCACGCCCAGCCAAGCCTTGCGCACGGCCACGCCGGGGCGCGACAAGCGGTACACCAGCACAAAGCCGGCCAGCGCCACACACACGGGAAAGGCCAGCTTCACCCAGAACATGGGCAAGCTCATGGCCTGCACAATGTCTTTGCGCACGCCGTACTCTGCCAGCATCCACACCACCGACAGCACCAGCCCCACCGCCAGCGCCGCCAGCACATGGCGTAGCGCTGCCTGGCGCGGCACGGGCGTCACATGGCTTGCCAGCATGGCGATCACATCATCGGTTTTCATTTGGACGAGCCCTTTAACTTCAATGCCAGGGCTTTGAGCCCACGGTGAATGCCCACCTTGACGGCAGATTCCGACAAGCCGGTTTTGGCTGCGGCTTCCACCACCGACAAACCTTGCAGCTTGACGTGCAGGATGGGCAGGCGTTGTTTGTCGGGCAGCGTTTCCAGCAGTCCCTGGATGTCGCGCTGCGCGTCGCTGGCCTCGGTGGCCGAATCGGCAAAGATCTCCAGGTCGTCTTCAAGCGGCTCGTGCAGCGCCTCGTGTGCCCCTTTGGCGCGCAGCAAGTCGATCATTTTGTAGCGCGCAATCGCATGCACCCAGGCCGTGAGTGGCTGATCGGCTTGGTAGGTGTGGCGCTGGTTGTGCATGGCGATCAAACATTCCTGGACGAGGTCTTCCACCTCATCGGGCCATCCAAACAGTCGCCTGCCCAGAAACGCCCGCAAATGGCTGCTGAGTTGCCGCAGACAAGCCTGGTAGGCCGCGCCGTCGCCATTAAGCCCCTGGATGAAAAGGCTGCGCAGCTTCGTCTCGGTGTGGCTTGGGTCCATGGGTCTTCACAGAGGAGTTCGTGGCGGGTATCGCAAAAGTTACAGCGTCGATGAAAAAAAGTTTTTTCAGATATTTTTATGCGGCGTGTAACCCGCCAGCGATTTTGGAAGAACTAAGAACGACGGCGCATGTTGCCTGTCATCGACCTCAACCAACCGGAGTATTCACATGATCGCACGCCAAATCGCCCTTTCCGCCATTGCCCTGACCGCCCTCGCCGCCGGTGCCGCCATGGCCCAAGACACCAAACCCATGGCCGACAACATGGCCAAAGTTGAAAAATGCTACGGCGTGTCCATGGCCGGCAAAAACGACTGCGCCGCCGGCCCCGGCACCACCTGCGCCGGCACCGCCAAGATGGACTACCAGGCCAACGCCTGGAAGAACGTGCCCGCCGGCACCTGCACCACCATCAAGACCCCCAAGGGCATGGGCAGCCTGACCCCGATGAAGTCCTGAGGTCAGCCGCAACGGGTTCCACTCTGCCCCGCCCACCACGCCAAGACTGCATCACCATGTCGCCTGAACTCAGCACCGGCCTCAGCCTCAAGCCCCAGCATTTCGACGCGGCCATAAGCTGCCGTGCAGCCGGTTTGTGGTTCGAGGTACACCCCGAGAACTACATGGTGGACGGCGGCCCGCGCCTGCGCTGGCTGGAGGCGGTGCGGGCGGAACACGCCTTGTCACTGCACGGTGTGTCGCTGTCCTTGGGTGGTGAAGAGCCACTCGACACCGCGCATCTGCAGCGGCTGGCGCACCTGGTGCAGCGGCTGCAACCCGCGCTGGTGTCTGAACACCTGGCGTGGTCGCGCTGGGAAGGGGTTTACTTCCCCGACCTGCTGCCGTTCCCGCGCACCACTGCGGCACTGCAACGCATGGCCGTACACATCGACCAAACACAAAACGTGCTGGGCCGCCACATCGCAATTGAAAACCCATCCCACTACTTACACATCGCCCAACACACCTGGGACGAAACCGATTTTCTAGCCGAGCTGGTGCGCCGTACCGGCTGCAGCCTGCTGCTGGACGTGAACAACGTACACGTCTCGGCGCGCAACCTCGGCTTTGGCGCCAGCGACTATTTGGCGCGCTTCCCATGCCATGCGGTGAGCGAAATCCACCTCGCCGGCCACACAGCAGACCCCACGCTAGGCGAAGCGCTGTTGGTCGACTCGCACGACACACCGGTGGCACCCCAAGTGTGGGCACTGTACAAAGACCTGGTGGCCAAGATTGGCCCACGCCCGACCTTGATAGAACGTGACGGCAACGTGCCCGCATTCGACGACCTATGGAATGAACGCAGCCAGGCCGAGCGTGTGTTGCGCTCTGCGCAGCAGGTGGCCGCATGAACAGTTTTCAACAAAGCTTCGCCCAAGCCCTGCGGCAGAACGCGGCAGGGCCCATCGGCTCTGCCAACGCCGCCGGCAACAGCGCCATCAACGCCCTGCTGCAACAACCGGCGTTTGCCGTCTACCGCAACACCGTGCGCAAAGGCTGCATCGACGCACTGGAAGCCAACTACCCCAGCGTGGTGCGCTTGGTGGGCAGCGAATGGTTTCGCTCGGTGGCGGCGTTCGTGGTGGCCGCTGCGCCGCCACAAGACAGCCGGCTGCTCGACTACGGCCAAGGCTTGGCCGATTTTCTGGCGGCGTTTGAGCCCGCCGCCACACTGCCTTACCTGCCCGGCGTGGCCCGTCTTGACCGCTTTTGGACCGAGGCCCACACCGCCGCCGACGCGTTGGCGCTGGACGGCAGCGCCCTCGCCAGCCTGGCCCCCGAAGCGCTGGCAGGCCTGGCACTGCGGCCCCACCCCGCCGCGCGCTGGCTTTGGTTTGACGACATGCCGGTCTACACCATCTGGCAGCGCAACCGCGACGCCAACCCCGACAACAGCGACATCCCCTGGCAGAGCGAAGGCGCGCTTATCACCCGCCCTGCAGACAAGGTGTGGTGCAGTCCCTTGAGCAACGCTGGCACGGCCTTTTTAGATGCTTGCGCCCAAGGTTGCAGCTTGGGCGAAGCCGCCGCCGCTGCGCTGGCCCAAGACCCGCAAGCCGACCTCACGGCGCTGCTCGCGCATCTGCTGCGCAGCGGGGCGCTGAGTACGCCGTGATGCGCGCCATCCCACTCCCCCTCGAAAGGCTTTTATGAACGCCATCCCACTCCCGCCCTCTTCCCAAGGCCTACGCGGCCTGTGGAACACCTGTGCCAACACCCTTACCCGGCTGGTATCGCACGACCTGCTGGCCCTGGCCACGCGCCTGGCCGTGGCCGCCATCTTTTTCTATTCGGGCCGCACCAAGGTCGAAGGTATCTTGAGCATCACCGACGGCACCTACGAACTGTTTCGCTCCGAATACAAGCTGCCGCTGGTGCCACCGGAAATCGCCGCGCATATGGCCACCTACGCCGAGCACTTCTTCCCGCTGCTGTTGCTGTTGGGTCTGTTCACACGCCTGTCAGCCCTGGCGCTGCTTGGCATGACGTTGACCATCCAGCTCTTTGTCTACCCCGATGCCTGGCCCACACATCTCTCGTGGGCGGCATTGATGCTGTACCTGGCCGGGCGCGGCGCTGGCAGGCTGTCGGTCGACCACGGCTTACGACTGGCCTGAGGCTGGGCTGAAGCGCGCGGGGGTAAGCTGCGGTGCGTGTGGATTACACACGCCACCCCGGAGCCTCCTATGCAAAAAGCATCTCTCTACACCATGGCCGCTGCCGCAGTGAGCGCTGTCGCTGTGCCCAGCATGCTGTTCTTCTTCAGCGCCACGGCCAACTCGCAAATTCGCGCAACACCGGCCATGCAGGTGATCGGCACATCGGCCAGCGGCAGCACCAGCACGGCCTGGTTTCACGACGCGTCGGGCAGCCGCGCCGTGGCCTGCCAGACGGTCAACAACGCCAGCGGGCTGGTCAGCATTCAGTGTGTGTCAACCAAGTTGCCGCAAGAATAAAAGTCTGAGTCTTATTTCTTGTATTGCGCTGCCAGCGCATCGGCGCCAGCCACCAGCAAATGCAGGTCGCTGCCCACACCCACCATGGTCGCGCCCTGCTCCAGGTAAGGCTGGCCCTTGCCGTCCACCGTCAAGATGCCCACGGCTTTGCCAGCGGCCTTACCAATGGCAATCGCTTGGCTGATCGCCGCCTGCACCACCGGGTGACCCGGCTGGCCGCGGTGGCCCAGGCTGGCGGCCAGGTCTGATGGGCCTATGAACACCGCGTCCACTCCGGGAACGCGGCAGATGGCGTCCAGCTCGCCCAGCGCCTCTTTCGACTCGATTTGCAGCACCAGCGCAATCTCGTCGTTGGCACGCGCCATGTAGTCCTTGTAGCGTGTGTAGCCACCGCCGCGCGTGCTGCCGGCCACGCCGCGCAGCCCCTCGGGCGCGAAGCGCGTGTACGACACCGCCTCTGCGGCCTCGGCCGCGCTGCGGATGTTGGGGATCATCAGGTTCGTTGTGCCCGCGTCCAGCAGGCGCTTGATGAAGGCCATGTCGTTCGACGGCACCCGCACCACCGCAGCACTCGGTGTGCCACGCAGGGCCAGCAGTTGTGTGCTGATGGTGTCAAGGTTGCTTTGTGTGTGCTCCATGTCGAGCAGCAGCCAGTCGAAGCCGGCATGGGCCAAGGCTTCCACCGTGGGCAAGAAAGCGAAGTTGCACCACAGGCCTATCAACGGACGGCCCGAGGCCAGGGCTTGTTTGAAGGTGTTGCTGGGTAGGCTGTTCATGCTTGTCTCCGGTTTGTTTTAAGTAGGTTTTCTAAGAGCCGCTCAGGGCATCAATTGGCCGCCGTTAACTTCCAAGATCTGCCCGGTCATATAACCCGACAACACGTCATCGGCCAAGAATAGATAGGCGCCCACGCAATCATCCGGCTCGCCAGTCCGGCCCATGGGAATGCTCTTGCGTGCGCCTTCCAGTTGCGCAGCGCTGGAGTTGCGCACATGAAAGTCGGTGAGGATCACGCCCGGCGCCACACCGTTCACACGCACACCAAACGGTGCCATCTCGCGTGCCAACACGCGTGTCATGGTGCTCACAAAGGCCTTGGCCGCGCCGTACAGGCCCACACCGTCGCCACCGCCCGTGCGCGCGGCGATCGAGGTGGTGTTGACCATGCTGCCGCGCCCGGCCTGGCGCATCACCGGTGCAGCGGCGCGGCACACGGCAAACGCGGCGTGTACGTTCAGGCCCATCACGCGGTCGTAGTCTTCGTCGCTGGCCTGCTCCAGCGGGCGGCGGCCAAACATGTCGCCGGCGTTGTTGATCAACACGTCCAGGCCGCCAAACGCGTCCACCGTTTTGGCCACAAGTTGATCGGCCACGCTACGGTCTTGCAGGTCACCACCCAGGGTGATGGCCTTGCCGCCCGCCGCACGAATGGCGGCGGCCACAGTCTCGGCACCGTCGCGGTTGTGCGCGTAGTGCACGGCCACCTGCGCGCCCTTGGCACCAAAGGCCAGCGCCACCGCCGCACCTATGCCCGAGCCGCCGCCGGTCACCAGCACGCGGCGGCCGCTGAATTGCAGGGCTTTTGAAAAGTCGATCATGTTGTCTCCTGGACTTGTTGTGTGTTCTGTGCTGCGGCCGTTTTGCGCAGGCCCTCCACCAGCGTCATCGCGTATTGCGCCGCATCGACCATGCTGTCGGCGCTGGCGATGCCTTTGCCGGCAATGTCAAACGCCGTGCCGTGGTCAACCGATGTGCGCAGAATCGGCAGGCCCAGGGTGATGTTGACGCCGCTGACCGCGTTCCAGGCGCCGGTGGCCGGATCTATGGAAAAGCCCAGCAGCTTCACCGGAATGTGGCCCTGGTCGTGGAACATGGCCACCACCGCATCGAACTGGCCGGCGCGCAATTTGATGAACACCGTGTCGCCCGCCCAAGGCCCGGTCACCGCATGCCCGGCGGCCGCGTATTCGGCCACGATGGGAGCGATGATTTCACCGTCTTCCTTGCCCAGGATGCCACCCTCGCCCGCATGCGGGTTCAGCCCCGCCACGGCGATGCGCGGCTCTCTGATGCCCAGCGCGCGCAGCGCGTTCAGCGTCACGTCGAGCACACGGCGCAGGCGCACCGGCGTGAGCCGCTTGGGCACTTCAGACAACGGGCAGTGCGTAGACACGTGGCTCACGCGCATGCCGCCGTGTGCCAACATCATCACACCGTCGCGCATGCCGGTCAGGTGCGCCAGCATCTCGGTGTGGCCTTCAAACGGGTAGCCCGCGAGGTGTAGCGCCTCTTTGCACAAAGGCGCGGTGACGATGGCGTCTATCTTGCCGGCCTGCGTCATCTGTACTGCACGCTCCACGGCCAGATAAGACCACTTGCCGGCCGCAGCCGACACCTGGCCGACAGGCATGTCGCCGTCTACCGGGCCCACGTCCACCATGTGCAGCGGCGCCGCGCCCAGGTTGAGCGCTGTGCTCGCACGTTGCAGCGCCGCAGCGCTGCCGAACACCTGCAGTTCAATGCGGCCTTGCTGCACCAGGTCACGCATCTGGTGTGCGGCCTTGACGATGATTTCGGGGCCGATACCGGCCGGGTCGCCCATGGTCAGGGCCAGGCGTATGGGTGCGGTCATGTTGTGGGCTCCTTCTCGGCCAGCAAGGCCAGTAATGCAGACAGATCGTCCGGCGCACCAAAGGCACCGGAGCGTGAATAACAAGTGACGCCGTGCCACGCCCCGCCCTGCAGCCGCGCACAGCCCCAGCCGCTGCGCGGACCAGCGCCGGCCAAAAGACTTTGCACACCCGCCGCGCGGCACAGGGCCAGCAAGGTATCGCCGCCCACCACCACCAGGTTGTCGGGCCGGGGCAGCGTGGCGACCAGCTGCCGCGTGCGCTGGCGCAGCAAGTCTGCTGCGGCCGACGCAGACAAGGGCTCGGCGCTGGCCAGGTCGGCGCAGTGCATACCGGCAGCGGCCAAGCCCTGCAACTGCGCACGCAATACCGGATGGCGGCTGGCCGTGACCACATGGGTCAAGCCAGGTTGAATCGCAGGCGCAGCGCCTGGCCTGGTCTGCGCCGACAAGGCCTGGGCCAAACCCGCGCTGCCACACCACAACCAAGACTGGGCATGGGCTTGACCTGCCTGGGCCGCCAGCGCAGCCAGGTCGGCATCGGAGTTCACGTCGGGAATCAACACCTGGCCTTGACCGCCTGCGGCCAGATCGTGCCCCAACCGCGCCACCACGCCGTGCAAGGCAAACACCTCCAGCAAGGAAGGGCTGCTGGCCTCGGGGCTTGGCGCTTGTGATGTGCCCACCCAATGCCGGCCACCACGCGTGAAGCGACCCTGTGCCGGATAGGCCGGTGCAAACACCACACCCTCAAAACCGGCGTGGCGCAGCAGCCAGGCCACCTCGGCAAAACTGTTGCCACGCAGCAGGCTGTCGACCTTCTTGAATGCCGCATGACCGGGTGTGGTGAACCACGGCAGGCTGCTTTGCAGCGCACTGACCATGGCGTCGTGCTGTACATCACGTGTGCCGGTGGCGAGTGCCTGGACGGGTGAGGCAGCGGCTTCCAAAGCCTGGTCTGGTGGCGCCAGATATACCGGCACCGGCGCCACACCCGCAAACATGGCGGCGCTGTCGAGTGCGCCCGTCAAGTCGTCCGCCAGGATGCGCCAGCTTCCCTTGTGCTGCGTCATGCCACCGAGACCTGTGTCACCTTCACCCCCGCCTGGTGCAGCCCTTCCAGGGCCAGCGGCGGCACACCGCTGTCGGTGATCACTTCGCTGAACTCAGCCAGCGCGCAAATCGTCATGAAGGCGCGTGGGCGGAACTTGGAGGCATCGACCAATAACCGCCTGGTATGCGCAGCCTGCATCAACGCACGTTTCACGGCAGCCACTTCGGGCTCGGTTTCCGACAACACACCGTCGGTGACGGCGTGGGCGCCCATCAGCAACACGTCGGCGCGGATTTGTTTGGCGCCGGTCAGCACCTCGTCACCCATCAAGGTGTTGCTGCCGGCGCGCAGCATGCCGCCCAGCACATGTACACGCACCAGAGCACTGGTGCCCAACAGTTGCGCCACGGCCAAGTCGTTGGTCACGGCGACGAGCGGAATGCGCCGCTCCAGCGTGGCCCGCGCGGCCTCCATCACGGTGCTGCCGCTGTCGAAGATCACGCTCTGGCCGGGCTCCAGCCCTGCGGCCGCCGCATAACCAATGGCACGTTTTTCACGTGGCGACAACTCGGCCGCCGCCACCGGGTCGGGCTCGAAGGTGCTGTAGTGCTGCTGGCGCAGCAAGGCGCCGCCGTGGGTACGGTCCAGCACCCCCTCGGCCTCCAGCGCATCGAGGTCGCGGCGCAGTGTGGAAACCGAAGCATCCATGGCCTGCGCCAACTGCTGCAGGGTGACGGCGCCATGCCGGCGCAGGAAGTCAACGATGCGGTCACGGCGCTGGCTGGGCAGCAAGGAAACCATGGCGAGCTGGGGCGAACGAGAAGATGAGGTCATGAGGCTTGGTAGATCTTGCGAGGGTCTTCCTAGGGCTTTCACCTAGTAACGACTTTTTTCTAGCGATAACTGTTGATTGATTTTGGAAGATTGTGAAAGAATTTGACCGAAGTTGCAAGACTCTCGTTTTGCAGCCCGTTCAACAGCCCAGACAACGATAAAAACCCGGAGACCTAGCTCATGTTGATTTCCCGCTTCATCCCCTCTGCGTTGCCACGCCGCAGCGTGCTCGGCGCGCTGGCCTGCGCCGCCGTTGCCAGCCTGTCCACCTGGCCAACACTGGCCCAAGCCCAGGCCTACCCCAGCAAACCCATCACCCTGGTGGTGCCCTACCCTGCGGGCGGTGCCAACGATGCCGTGGGCCGGCTGGTGGGCCAGAAACTGGCCGAAACACTGGGCCAAGCCATCATCATTGACAACCGCCCCGGCGCCGGCACCACCATAGGCGCGGCGCTGGCGGCACGCGCCCCGGCCGACGGCTACACCCTGGTGCTGGGCTCCCTGGCGAGCAACGCCGTGAGCCCGCACCTCATCCCCAACCCAGGTTATGACGCGCTGAAAGACTTTGCGCCCATAGGCCTGATCGGTGTGGCGCCCATCGTCGCCACGGTGAACAAGGACTCGCCCTACACCTCGCTCAAGTCGCTGGTGGACGACGCCAAGAAGCGCCCTGGCGAAGTGATGTATGGCTCGGCCGGCAATGGCTCGCCGCTGCACCTGGCGGGCGAGTTGTTCAACCAGTCAGCGGGCATCAACATGACCCACGTGCCCTACAAGGGTGGCAACGCCCACACCATGGATTTGATTGGCGGCCGTCTGGCGGTGATCTTCGACACCACCACCGCCGCCATGCCCATGATCAAGGGCGACAAGGTGCGCGCCATTGCCGTGGCCTCACCCACTCGCCTGCCCGATCTGCCCAACGTGCCGACCTTTGCCGAGGCTGGCTACCCGACGTTTGAAGTGCAGGGCTGGTACGCGCTCTACGCCCCGGCCAAGACACCACCCGAGATCCTGGTCAGGCTCAGCGCCGACCTGGGCAAGGTGATGCAGATGCCCGAGGTGGACAGCAAACTCAAGGCCCTGGCTGTGAAACCCGCCTATGGCTCGCCGCAGGAACTGGGTACCTTCACCCAGAGCGAATTCGTGAAGTACGGCAAGGTCATCAAGACGGCCAACATCAAGGCCGATTAAGTCCGACCAGGTCCGGGCAGCGGTCGCGGTTACCGCATGCTCGGATGCTTGGCGAACAGGTCCGCCGTCCAATCGACAAACGAGCGCACCTTGGCGCTGAGGTGGCGATTCGGCGGGTAGACCACGTAGACCGGCACAGGATCTATCTTCCAATCCGCCAACACCTGCACCAACTGGCCGTTGGCTAAATAAGGCTCGGCCATGAAGGTGACCAACTGCGCCACACCCAGGCCGGCCAGAGCGGCCTCCAGGTAGGCATTGCTTTCGTTCACGGCCACGCGGTAGGGGCCGCTGAGTTCTATGCGTTCGCCGTCCTTGGCAAAGTCGTGGCCCATCAAGCGGCCGGTGCGTGGCGAAAAATAACGCACCAGGTTGTGGCCGGGCTGCTCCAACTCCAGCGGGTGTTGCGGAGTGCCGTGGCGGCGCAGGTAGTCAGGCGTGGCCACACTCAAAAACGACAGGTTGGCGATGCGCCGTGCCACCAATGACTGTTCGGACAGTTCACCGCCCCGGATCACGCAGTCCACGTTGTCAGTGATCAGGTCCACCGGGCGGTCGCTCACACCCAGGTCGAGCTGGATGTCGGGGTACTTGTCGTAGAAGGTGGACAGCGCGGGAATGATCAGCAGCCGCGCCACCGAGGAACCCACGTCCACACGCAGCCGCCCGCTGGGTGTGGCCTGGGCGTTGGCCATGCTGGCTTCCAATTCATCCAGATCGGCCAGCAGGCGTGCGGTGCGCTCGAAGTAAGCCGCACCATCGGGCGTCACCGTCACGCGGCGCGTTGTGCGGTTGAGCAGCTTCACGCGCAGGCGTGCTTCCAAGTGCTGTACCAACTTGGTCACCGTGCCCTTGGGCAAGCCCAGCGAGTCGGCCGCCTTGGTAAAGGTACCGGCTTCGACCACCCGGGCAAATACACGCATCGTCTGGATTTGGTCCATGGTTCTAGGGCCTGTTAACACTATGGATGGGAGACGCGTTGCGTGTCCAAAGGGCCAGCGGCGAGGCGCAAAACGCAGCCGGGGTGAACCCCGGCAAGGCTTTGCAACGACGCGGCTGGTCCTTTGGGCCGCAACCCGAAGGGAACGTGCTTAAAAAGCCGCCACTCCGCGTTGCGCTCCTAGGCCAGGCGGACGCCTGGCCGCCAAAGTTCTGATGACACAGCGCCTTGATCGGCGACTTTTTAATCACGTTCGCGCTCCCATCCATAGTGTTAACAGGCCCTCGCTCAACTTCTAGGGTCGCGGATCATCTCACGTAGAAAATGGCTGATTGTTAGTCGTTTGGAAACAGTGAACTGGCAAATCAGCCATTTATCTAACAGTAGCTGCCCTATACATTTACTCACACCAGCCACTATGCCGTCTAGTCAAAGTAAAGCCATGAACACCCGTACCGCCCCTGCCGCTGCAAGCTCCCCCGCGCCCCACGCGGAGGTGGACATGCAGATCCAGCTCGCCACCCGTGGCGTGGTGGCGGTGCGCCAGTACGGCCAGCGCTCTCCGCGTGTGGGCGGTGCGGCCGGCTTGGGCAACCCGGTGGTGCTGCACTTCCACGGCGGCGCGTTTGTCGCCGGTGGGCTGGACGACGGCGCCTGTGTGGCGCGTCTGCTGGCCGACTCTGGCGCCGTTGTGCTGTCGCTGGCCTACCCGCTGGCGCCGGTGCACCCCTTCCCCGAAGGTGTGGAAGTGGGTTATGAGGTGCTTGAATGGGTGCACAAACACCGCGTCAAACTCGCCGGCCAAGGCGCCCGCGTGTTCGTGGCCGGTGAAGAAGCCGGTGGCAACATCGCCGCCGCCGTGGCCGTGATCGCCCGCGATCGCGCACAGCCACCGCTGGCCGGGCAGATCCTGGTTTCGCCCATGCTGGACCCCTGCGTGGCCACCCCTTCACAACGCGACGATCTAAACCGCCCGGTGATGTGCAAGTGGGCCGAGGGCTGGAAACAATACCTGCGCTGCCCCATGGACGCCGAGCACCCCTACGCCGTGCCCGGTGGCTCGCGCCGCCTGGCGCAACTGCCGCCCAC